>JAFGFR010000133.1 GCA_016930955.1 Victivallales bacterium
TCATTTTGAGTTCGCAGTAGTCACTACAGTGTCACTCAAAATAAGAATAGATCCACGGCACACTGCGGCAACTGCTTTATTTAGGATCAAAGGTTCCCAAGCTCGATCGAGCGGTCGCGCGCAGCAATGAGCGCAGTCTCGATCAATCCCCTGAAGTCCCCCTTGCACAACACTTCCAGTGCCGCCGCAGTAGTCCCTCCGGGCGAGGTCACAGCCTTCCTGAGCTCCTCAGGGGTACCTTTGCCCTCGACAAGCATCTTGGCCGCTCCGGAGAGAGTCTGAACAGCCAGGGCAAGTGAGACCTCCGGATCGAGACCTAGGTGCCGCCCGGCATCGGCCAAGGCCTGCACGAACTCGAACACATAGGCCGGCCCGCTGCCGCTCAGGGCGGTCACGGCATCCATTGAATCCTCAGGCATCTTCCTGACGAGCCCAAGGGAGCCGAATATCGTCTCTACGGTCCCTTCGTCCTCTTCCGAAGCTCCAGAGGCACATGAATAGACACTCGCGCCGGCACCAACCAGCAAAGGTGTATTTGGCATAACCCTCACTATCCTGCCCATGCCGGATAATTCTTCAAGCTTGGAAAGCTTCACCCCCGCCACTATCGAGACCAGCAATGCACCATCGAAACTATTTGAATATTTCGCAAAAACATCAATGATTGACTGAGGCTTTACGGCTAAAATCAAAATATCAGTTTCGCAAAATGATTTAAGACTTGAAGGGTCGAGACATGCCGTGCCCGTGGCTGCGATGAAGGTTCTTCTGGCGTCTGGAGAGACATCCACGGCAGAAACCGAACCGCGGGGGAAGACTTTCTGCTCGATGATGCCTGTGGCTATTGCCGTCGCCATCTTGCCAGCGCCGATGAACTTCAACTTCATTGCTTCAGCTCCGTCACATGTCACTTCTTGCGTATAAACTCATCAATCTTCTTTTCTATGCGCATGGTCCTGTGCATTGCCTTTTGGTGCAACATCTCGCGGAGGTTCTCGAATTCCTCGATCTGCTCCCTGCTCGAGTGCAAATATGCAAGCACAAAAGGCACGGAAAGCAACACAAAGACCACCGAGACGGTGATCGAGCGCCACATCAAAGACCTCAGCCTGCTGTTGACCTCGGCAATGTCTATGTCGGCGCCGGCGACGTATATGTTGCCTTTTGGGCTTTTCTGTCTGATCAGCACAGACCTGAAGCTTCCCCAGCGGTCGGTGGCCACATCATAGAGAGGGCTGTCTGAGTCGAAGGATTCCAAGGTTGTCGGACTGGCCTCCTCGTAGCTCTCGAAGTAGGGCGATATATCTCCACGGGCGATCTCGTCGGCAGTGTTGCTGGTGGATGTGAAGAAAACTTTCCCCTCCCTCTTAACCATTGTGTAGGCATAGATTATGCCGGTCTTGTTGACGTAGTCGGAGAGTATCCTGCCGTTGCGGAGATTCTCTTCTTCCGAAATGGAGTCTCGTTCAAGCGCCCTGTCATGGAAATCCTCGGGAAGGATGTGCTTTATATTGGATGCGGCGTAGTATAGCTTGTCGTCTATGCCCCTGAAAAAAATGTTGCGGCTGGTGATATATGACCATATCCCATAAGAAAGCACAAGCAGCACGTAGACAAGCGTCACGAGGGTAAGAGGCTTGAGTTTGCCCCCTGGAGAGAAGAATTTAAACCTTCCCGCACCAGCGCCTGCGCCCCCCACGCGGTTCATGCTGAGTTTTGAAGTCGGCTCTGGAGTCAACATAAATGTCTTCCTGTCATATTGAATGTCATGGTGAATGAATAAACCTTTGATGAAATTAGCACCACAGGGAAGTGAAGTCAAGCGAATGCCTGATGAAATTTCATGCACCACCGGCCATTTCGCTGCGCCGTCTGCCGCGCCTGTGCTCCCGACGCAGTTCACGCGGAGTTTTGAACCTAAATGAAGCAGTTAAATCTCGAAAATGACAGCTAACATATTTACATGCAAAACTTTAGGACTAATTGAGCTTTCACCTTTTTGGTTAGAAGAGTTTTTGAGATTTAACCCTTCGGGGTGCCGCTTCGCTCCCGACGTTCGTCGGGCTTTGATCCCTGCGGGATCGGCTCGCTGCATTGCACCATGTCCCCATCCTCATTTTGAGTTCGCAGTAGTTACTACAGTGTCACTCAAAATAAGAATAGATCCAGGGCACACTGCAGCAACTGCTTTATTTTAAGTTGAAACCGGTTCCCTGAAAAATTTGCTTTGCGCTTGCTTTTCTTAACTGGAAGTGTTAGTTTGCTCATGTAAACCGCCGGTCTATTTGCCAGATGTTGCTGTTGGAAGTTTTTTGTCTCGTTTGCATGGATGTCTTGGTGGCCGGGAAGAAATCTAGGGAGATCAGGCTATGGGTTCTGCAAAAGGAAAGGTCGGGCCTGCACAGGGAAGCAGGGGCGGAGTTGGGGAAAAAACAAAAGACAAGAGTGCTTCGGTGACGATCGAGGAGCAAAACAAACAGCTTCTCTCGATCTTCAACGGGATAAACGAGGTCATATACGTCAGCGACCCGGAAACCCACGAGGTGCTTTTCGTCAACAAGGCGCTGGAGAGGGTCCTCGGGAGAAACCCTGTTGGCGGGCTCTGCTACCGGGAGTTCCAAGGCAAGGACTCGCCCTGTGAATTCTGCACAAACGAGATCATCAAGAGGATAAAGCCCAGGACACATGTTTGGGAGCACTGCAACCCCGAGGTTGGTCGGACATACGCGCTTCATGACAGGATTTTCACTTGGCCTGACGGCCGGGATGTCCGTGTTGAGCTTGCGGTGGACATAAGCGACCGCAAGGCCGCCGAGAACTCGCTGAGGGAGAGCGAGGAGAACCTGAGGGTCACTTTGGACTCGATCGGCGATGCTGTCATCGCCACCGACACCGGAGGCCGTATAACCAGGATGAACCCGATCGCCGAGCAGCTTACTGGATGGTCATTCAAGAAGGCCAAGGGCAGGCCAGTCTGCGATGTGTTCAACATATTCAACAGCCAGACCCGTGAGCCATGCAGATCCCCGGTCGAGAAGGTCATCGAGACTGGCAAGATCATCGGCCTCGCAAACCATGCCATGCTCAAGTCCAAAGACGGGAAAGAGTACCACATAGCCGACTCTGGGGCTCCGATCAAGAATGATATGGGACAGGCTATCGGTGTTGTGATGGTTTTCAGGGACATCACTATGGAGTTTGCCATGCAGGAGCAGCTTTTCCACTCCCAGAAACTTGAGGCTCTGGGCATGCTTGCCGGGGGGATAGCCCATGATTTCAACAACCTTCTGGTCGGGGTTTACGGATATATTGACCTCGCCCGGGCGGTGACGGATGTCCCTGAGGTCTCGGACTGCCTGAATTCAGCGATGAAGTCCCTTGAAAGGGCGCGTGCGCTGACAAGCCAGATGTTGACCTTCGCCAAGGGTGGCGTGCCTCAAAGGAAGACCGTACATATATTCCCTTTCCTGAAGGAGTCCGCACAATTTGCCCTCAGCGGCTCGAAAGTGTCGTGCAGGTTCAAAATCCCCAACGACCTCTACCCCTGCATATGCGACCGCAACCAGATCGAGCAGGTTGTCGGGAACATAGTCATCAACGCCCAGCAGGCGATGCCTGACGGAGGGGTCGTCCACATGAGCGCGGAGAATAGGCTTATCGAGGGTGAAAATCCTCTCGGGCTGCCAGGCGGGCATTACGTGAGGATTTCAATAGCCGACAGCGGCGGGGGCATCAACCCCAACATCGCCCAGAGGGTTTTCGACCCGTTCTTCAGCACGAAGATCAAGGGGCAGGGGCTCGGTTTGTCCACGGCCTACTCGATAATGAGGCGCCACGACGGCGCGATTGAGTTCGAGTCGAAACCTGGGCATGGCAGCACCTTCCACGTCTATATCCCCGCTGACGAGAAAGGAATCGCGACGGGCTCATCCTCCAGCTCAGACCATGCCGGCACTGGAAGGATACTATTGCTTGATGACGAGGATATCGTGCTGAACGCCCTGTCCTCGATGCTCAAGTCTCTCGGGTACGAGGCTGTCACCGCGACCTCCGGTGAGCAGGCACTGGAACTTTTCCTGAAAGAGCACAAGGCTGGGAGGACTTTTACCTCGATGATATTCGACCTGACGATCCCCGGCGGAATGGGTGGCAAGGAAGCCATAGAGCATGTACGGAAGGTATGCCCCGAAGTCCCCGTCTTTGTCGCAAGCGGATACGACGACGATCCCGTCCTCGCGGATCCCACGGCCTTCGGGTTCACCGCATGCATCAGAAAACCATTCACCATCGGCGAACTCGCCAGGATGCTGGACTCTTTCCTGCAGAAATCCTAGGGGCCATCTTCTAGAAATTGACTTTGTTGTTGTTCTATCCTCTTGATTCCAGGTGATTGCGGCATATTGTTTTGGCCTTGTCAATATTGAGGTTTTCAGGATATGTCGGGCAAAGCGAAAGAGAGGTTCAGGGAGGGTATTGCGGTGGTCGGGATGGGCTGTCGTTTTCCCTGCTGCGGGGAGGGTGTGGAGGGTTTTTGGGGCGCGATGTTGTCAGGGAGGGACTGCATCACCCGGATACCTTCTGACCGTTGGGATGCCGAAGCGTTCTACCATCCGGACTACACGGTCAGGGGGAAGATGCAGGTGATGGAGGGGGGATTCATCGAGGGGATAGATTTGTTTGACGCGCATTTTTTCGGTATTCCTCCTGTCGAGGCATCGCGGATGGACCCGCAGCAGCGGATACTTCTCGAGGTGGTCTATCATGCTCTGGAGGATGCTGGCCTGACGCTTTCCAGGATGGCCGGCAGCCGGACGGGAGTGTATGTGGGGATATCCTCGACAGACTATGCCGGGATCCAGAACAGCTATACCGACCGTGCGAACATCAGTGCGTACAGCAACACCGGGGCGGCGCCGAGCATCGCGGCCAACAGGATATCTTATTTGTTCGACCTGCGCGGGCCCAGCCTGGCGATAGACACTGCCTGCTCGTCGGGTCTTGTCGCTGCGCATCTCGCATGCCGGAGCATCTGGAGCGGCGAGACTGAGATGGCGATTGTGGGCGCGGCGAACATCCTTATCAGGCCGGAGTTTCACATCGGCTTCAGCAAGGGAGGTTTTCTTTCCCCGACCTGCCGGTCCAAGGCATTCGATGCTGATGCCGACGGGTACGTGCGCAGCGAGGGAGTCGGGGCGGTGGTTCTCAAGCGGCTGGAGAGGGCACTGTCGGACAATGACCGCATACACGCTGTGATCGCCGGGTCGGCAGTGAACGAGGACGGGCATACCACCGGGATATCAATGCCTAATATCGAGGCGCAGATTGATGTCTTGAGGAGGGCGTATGCCGATGCCGGGGTTGATCCATCCAAGGTTGATTACGTGGAGGCCCATGGCACGGGCACGCCTGTCGGGGATCCTGTGGAATGCAGGAGCCTGGCTGAGGCTCTGACCAGCCGCCGCAGGGGGAAGAGTTGTCTGCCGATAGGCTCGGTCAAGAGCAACATAGGTCATCTCGAGCCTGCATCTGGTCTGGCGGGTATTATCAAGGCCGCGCTGATACTCGAGAGGCGGCAAATCCCCCGAAGCCTGCACTTCAAGAAGCCCAATGTGGCGGTTGATTTCGATGCTTTGCGTCTGAGGGTGCCGACTTCGACGGAGGCGATTGTGGGAGCGGGGTTTCGGACGCTTACGGCGGGGGTCAACTCCTTCGGGTTCGGCGGTGCCAATGCGCACGTGGTGATGCAGTCGCACGAGAGGAGCAAACTGCGGGAGGGCTCGGCGCGAAAGACCCCCCTTGGCATGGTCCCTCTTTTTCTTTCCGCGAGGAGCGATGCGGCTCTGTCGCAACTTGCGGCATCCTACAGCGAACTCATCAGGCATGGCAGGCCTGATCTAGGGGATCTTTGCTATTCCGCGGCGGCTCGGAGGTCGGAGCTGGAGATAAGGGCATCTGTGCCCTGCGACGGGCATTCCGCGGCTTCCGCGCTGCTTGACAAGCTGGCTGCCGGGGAGGAGGACGCTCGGGTTGTCAAGGGCAGGGTGCGTGAGGGGGAGGGAAAGAGGAGGCTGGCTTTCGTCTACAGCGGGCAGGGGCCGCAGTGGCATGCCATGGGCAGGGAGCTGATGCGTGAAAGCAGAGTTTTCAAAGATGCGATTGACGAGGTGGGGGCACTGCTCGGGGAACTCGGCTGGCTCAGGCGTGAGGGAAGCTCATTGTCAGCCGAGCTGAGGAAAAGCGAACGGCAGTCCCGGATAAACGAGACTCAGATCGCACAACCTGCGATATTCGCAATCCAGGTCGCTCTGACAAGGCTTTGGGAGAGCCTTGGGGTTGTTCCCGACGGGATTTTGGGGCATAGTGTCGGTGAGGTTGCGGGGGCATGGGCTTCGGGGGCGTTGTCGCTTGCAAAGGCGACGGAGCTGATTTTTGTGCGGAGCCGCAGCCAGGTGCCGGCGAGCGGCAGGGGGAAGATGCTTGCCGCGGGGATAAGCGCGGCGGAGGCGGAGGCGCGCATACTTGAGCATCGCGGCAAATTCGGGATAGCAGCGGTAAACGGGTCGAGCATGGTGACCTTGTCTGGGGACACCGAGGCGCTGGAGCTGCTTTCATCGGAGCTTGATTCCGAGGGTGTTTTCCAACGTTTCCTGAACGTGGATGTCCCGTTCCACAGCCCGCTGATGGACGACGTGGTTGTCAACTTCAAACGCGGCATGGGCAGGCTGAACCCCTCGATCAATGCCATCAGGCTGTATTCGAGTGTCAGCGGCTGCGAGATTGGCGGACGCGAGCTTACAACGGGCTATTGGGGAAACAACATCCGGCGCGGCGTGCTTTTCTATCCGGCGGCATGCAAGATGGTGGAGGAAGGATACGACACCTTTGTCGAGATCGGGCCTCATCCGGTTCTTGCCCGCGGGATCGAGGAGGCCTTGCGGGGGAACAAGGTCGGCGGTGAAGGCTTGATCTTGTCCTCGATGAGGCGGGGCGAAAGTGAGTGCGGGCATATCCGAAAATCGCTGGGGATGCTTTTCTGCCACGGAGCGAGGATAGACAGGGGAAAGATGTTCGAGGGATGTGGAAACGAGTTTATCGCGTTGCCGCAATATCCATGGCAACGCGAGCGGTTCTGGTCTGAGAGCATCGAGTCGAGAGTGCTCAGGCACGGCACGCGGGTGCACCCGCATCTGCTGTCGCAATCCCGCGCTCCAGGCGACACAGGGACGGTGTTGTGGAAAGTTGACCTCGACGCCGCCACGGCGCCCTATATCGCGGACCACCGTGTCCAGGGGCCGATAGTCTATCCCGGTGCCGGGCATGTTGATCTTGTCCTTGGGGCTGCGCGTGCGTCGTTCGGGGAAGACTTCGGCTTTCTCGAGGATATAGAGTTTCTGGAGCCTTTGTTTTTGCCGGAGAGCGGGGAGCCTTATCCGGTTCAGATCAGCATCTGCACTGACGAGGGGGATTTCACGCTCGCCACCAAACCATCAGCGACAAGCGATGAATGGACAGTCCATTCAAAAGGCAGGATCAACCATACAGGAGATTCATTCGAGCACTGCAGTGTCGCACTGGATGAGCTTCAGGAAAGAATCTCGCTGGAGGTCGCAGTGGAGCCCTTGATGGCTTCCCTCGAGCATGGCGGCCTGCAGCTCGGGAAATCATTCAGGGGCTTGAAGAAGCTTTGGCGGGGAGAGGGCGAGGCGCTGGGACTGATCAAGACAGACAAAAGCATCCTCCATGACTTCAGGAGGCATGTCATACACCCGGCCTTGCTCGATGCCTCTTTCCAGGCCGCGTTCGGGATCATCTCAGGCACGGGCTACGAGGGGGTATATATTCCTGTGAGGATAGGCAGGGTGAAATTCCACAAGGCTCCGGGACGGGTTTTCTACAGCTATGCCCGGGCGTTCTCGTATGGGGATGAAATTATCAGCGCCGACATATGGTTGCTGGACAAAAATGGCGACACAGTCCTTGAGGTCCAGGGTTTTCATGCGAAGTATCTTAAGGGCAGCAGGGGAGAGGCTGCCGGGAACGCGGCAGACGAGGGCAAGGTATATTTTGAGAGATGGGTCAGACGTGACCGAAGAAGTACCCCAAGAAAGGCTTTCGGGCACGTGAAAGACTTCGCCGGGTTGCGGGATACGATGCTCCTGGAGGCAGGTGAGTTGAGACGCGAGGAGCTTTTCGAAGAATTTGCCGAGGCCTTCTCCCCTTTGGCCGATGATATCGCGATATGCTACATGAGCGAAGCTCTGTCGTCTTCCCGCGCAATTCCTCCAAAGAACAAAAGCTACTCGAGAAAGCAGATCGAGAACAGACTCGAGCTCGTGCCGGCGCACAGGGACTTTTTGTCAAGGATTCTGGGGCACCTGGTCAACAGCGGCGTTCTGCGTCTTAAAGACGGCAGATACACCCGAGGCTCATCATCTAACCGCGCTTCTAGTGCTTCCCTGCTTGCCGACCTGAAGAAGCGCCACCCCGGGTTTCTCCCCGAGCTTTCCTTGCTCGAACTTTGCGGCAAGGCCCTTCCCGAGGTGCTCTCCGGCAAGAGGAGCCCGATCGAGCTGCTCTTCTCCACGGGAACTCGAGATATACTTGCAGGATATTATTCTGATGCCTACACATTCGACAAGTACCACCGCATGGTTTCTGCGGCGGTAGAGAGGCTCGTGTCCTTGCTGCCCGAGGACAAGTCGCTCAGGGTCCTGGAGATTGGAGCGGGCACGGGCGGAATCACTCGGATGCTGCTCCCGATGCTCCCAGAAAACCGCACGGAATATGTCTTCACCGACATATCACCAGATTTCATACTGCACGCACGGGGAAGATTCTCTCAATTCTCATTCGTGGACTACAAGACTTTGGACATAACACAGGACATATCGTCGCAGGGCTTCATTCCCGGCGAGTTCGATCTGGTGATCGCGTCAAATGTTGTCCACGGCACCAAGGATGTGCTGGACACGGTCTCGAGGATAAGGTCGCTGCTGGCGGGAGGGGGGATATTCCTGATGCTCGAGGTAACAAAAACAGGTGTCTATCCGGACATGATATTCGGCATGACAGAGGGATGGTGGAACTACCTCGAGGACCCGTGGCTACGAGAAAGCTGCTCGATGGAACCTCCCCGATGGCTTGAACTCCTGAAAAAAGCCGGATTCAGCGACAGCTTCGCCGTGTCCGACTTCCCGGACGACTTCAACGCCTGCCCAGTCCAGAACGTCTTTGTGTGCAGGAATCCCTACACACCTGCTGCACCCCAGCAAGGCACGTCTGACGCACACGCTGAAAAAGGCAAATGGCTGATTGTCCCCGACAGCCTCGGCAACGCTGAGAAAGTCGCCCACGCACTCTCGACGATGGGTCAGCAGGCCGAGATTGTCAAGAAAATTGCCCCGGCAGACTTGATCAAGACAGCATCAAAGGACTCCGCCATCCCGCTCAAAGGCCTGGTCTATATGCGCGGCATGGATGTCGCGAACTTCGCAAAAATGGACGACAATGCCATCATGGCGGCAGTCAGGGAACACTTTTTCCCGCTGATTGAAATAGCGAAAGAACTTGAGGATTTATCGGGCGATGAAACTCATTCGTTGTGGATAATCAGCGGCGGTATTGCGAATTTCGCAGATGTTTGCGAGTTTTCGCTTGGTCAGGCGCCGTTGGCCGGGCTAGGCAGGGTATTGTCCAATGAGGGCCGCAACTTCATCACCCGGCTCGCTGATGTCAGCATCAGCCCCACCGACGCGGAGATCGAAGGACTTGTCAAGGAGATGGTCTGTGGCGAGCCCGAAGGGTTGCGCGAAACCGAGACGGCATTCCGCGGCGCCCAACGCTATGTGCGGAGACTCGAGAGGGGCGACACGGCGAGGAGGGAAAGCAAAGCTGTCAGGCCTATGGCAGACGCTGGCAGGCCTTGCCGCTGGGAGCTGGAGGAAGGCTCGAGGGGACAAGCGGCCATCAAGGCCAGGTTTTTCGACATCAGCCCACCGGGCAATGACGAGCTGGCGATCGAGGTGAAGTATGCGGGAATGAATTTCCGAGATGCCGTGCTTGCTTCCGGGGCGCTGCCCGGAGAGGCGCTCGAGGGGGGGATTTTCGGCATGAATTTTGGGCTGGAGTGTTCCGGGAAGGTGATTTGCGCCGGCGAGTCCGCCGAGGGTTTCAGGGCAGGGGAAGAGGTCATCTCGATAGCCGCAGGGTCGCTTGCCACGAGGGTCAATGCGAAGGCCGCATTCACCTGCAAGCTGCCTAAAGGGCTGTCGTTGAAGGATGCCGCCTGCCTGCCGATGGCATATCTCACGGCATATTATTCGCTTGTAAAGATCGCCTCCCTGCGCCCCGGGGAAAAGATACTTGTTCATTCCGCCGCGGGAGGTGTGGGTCTGGCCGCTGTCAACATTGCTCGCATCACCGGTGCGGAGGTCTTCGCCACTGCCGCCGTGGCAAAACATGATTTGCTTAGGGGCATGGGCATAAGGCACATCTACGATTCCCGCAGCCCCGCATTTCATGACCTGATCATGAAGGACACCGGGGGACGCGGCGTGGATGTCTTGCTCAACTCGCTCGCCGGCAAGATGTTGATTCAAGGTCTGAAGACCCTCGCGCCGGGGGGGCGATTCGTGGAGATCGGCAAGAAGGATATCTTCGACAACAGGATCGCCGGTCTGGGACTGCTAAGGGACAACCGTTCGTTCAGCACAGTGGACGTAGACCGTCTGCTGCTTACCAAGCCTGAGGCGATGCGAGAGTGCTTGGAGGAACTTTTCGGAGGCAATGCGGTTTTCGACTGGAGCGGTGGGGTTATGACTGGACACCCGACCACAATCCTGGACTTCATGGAGTTCCCAAAAGCACTGCGGGAAATGGCTTCGGGAGTGAACCCAGGCAAGACCCTTGTGGAAGTCAAAGGCGGCATATCAGCACTCCCGCCGAACAAGATGAACATCTCACCCGACAGCTGCTACCTTGTCGTTGGAGGGAACAGCGGATTTGGCCTGGCTGTGGGCAAGTTTCTCGCGCTCAGGGGTGCCGGGTGCGTAGTCCTTGCATCGCGCAGCGGCAAGCCTAGGCCGGAGGACATGCCGGCACTCGATGAGATCAAGCGCGCCGGGACAAGGCTGATTCTCGCCAAGGCAGATGTGGCGAAACGAGAAGATGTACAGAAACTCATAAAAAAGATCAACACCAAGAAGTGCCCGCTGAAAGGTGTCTTCCAGTCGGCGATGCAGTTGTCCGACAAGGCATTGGCCAAGATGGACTGGGCGAGTTTCAGCCTGCCCTTGGGCAGCAAGATTCTCGGCACATGGAACCTGCATCTTGCGACCGAGAAGCTTGACCTGGACTATTTTGTATGTTTTTCCTCGATCGCCTCGGTCTACGGCACCCCGGGACAAGCGAACTACGCGGCAGGAAACAGCTTCCTAGATGCCATTGCCCATTTCCGGAGAGCCAAGGGACTGCCGGCGACCACACTGAACTGGGGTGTCGTCGGCGAGACAGGATATGTCTTCAGGAACAGCGACACAGAGAACTTTCTGGCGAACCACGGATGGCGGGCGATGCCGCTGTCGCAACTGCTTGCCGAGCTGGAGCTGGCGATATCCCTCGACGAGCCGCAGACAGGGGTCTTCGACGTTGACTGGACAGTGTTCGCGGAGACTTTCCCGCACAACAGGGACACGGGGGCAATCGCACATCTGCATCACAGCGCTGAAGCAGACTCTGCCGCATCTGCTGACGACACCAGACTAAGCCTCTCGGAAAAATTGCGCTCATCCCCACCCGCGGACCGAAAAAAAATCGCCGACGAGCACATAAGGACCATGATAGCAAGAGTCCTCGGGCTATCAGCCGACAAGATTGACTTGCAGATCCCGATAACCAAGCTCGGGATTGACTCGCTCATGTCGAACCAGATAAGAAGCTGGCTCACAAAACACTCGGGTGTGTCCTTCTCCCTGATGCAGATAATGCAGGGGCCAAGCGTCTCCGAGATGTCCTCGGCAATCATCAAATCCCTGTTCGACGATGCCGCCGTCGGGGAAAGCCATGGACACCGCTCGGCATGGCTCATCACACCGCTTCCTTCAGCCAAGGCTAAGCAAAGGATTTTCTGCTTCCCCTACATGGGCGCAGGAGCATCAGTCTACAACTCCTGGCCCGGGCATCTGCCCGAGGGCCTGGCGCTGACTGCAATCCAGTTCCCCGGCAGGGAGGAACGCATTGACGAGAAACCCATCAACGACACCCGTGTGCTTTTCAGGAAGCTAGCCGCAGAGATCATCCCAATGCTTGACCGACCATTCTACCTCTACGGACACAGCTTCGGCGGAAACATGGCCATGAACTTCGCCGCATATCTGTCTGAAATACACGGCAAGGAACCTGAAGGGGTTTTCATTTCCGCCGCCATCCCACCTTCAGTTGACAACCCCTTGGAGGCAGGCCTGGACTCCGGAAAAGCCAAGTCAAAATCATCCTTGAACGACAGCACATTGATGGATCTTCTGATGAAACTCGAGCCCCCGGAATCCCTGGCCGGAGAGAAGGAGGCAATCAAAAAACTGCTCCCCGCGTTCCGATCAGACCTCGAGCATTCACGCCAAAAAGGCATCTACAGCGACAAGGTCCTCCCTTGCCCCATCACGGCGATCGCCGCCGAAGGCGACAATCTGTACACCCCCGAGATGGTGGGGAAATGGTCAAGGCACACGAGAAACTTCAACATGCACGTCATCCCAGGCAGGCACCTGTTCATCCATGACGAACCCAGCCTCCGAAAGATGCTGGGTCTGTTACTCAAAGAAATCAGGTCTTGAAATGCCCTTCGCCGATGTCTACTTCTCGCTGGTGCCGGAGATTCTCGAGAAATTCCCCGAGCACAAGAACATCCGAGAATTGAGCGATGACGAACAGTCAAGACTCGAGGGGATCACAAACGGGCCGGCAAGACTCTCATACTACGCGGCGCATATCCTCAAACGACATGCCCTTTCAAAATATGCAGCCGTACCTCCGGAAGAGTGGAAGTTCGCCACCACCCGACACGGCAGGCCGGAAATAACCAACAAGCCACACAACAAAAAAATCCACTTCAACATATCCCACTGCAACACCGCCGTGGCATGCATCATTTCAGATATGCCACAATGCGGGATTGATCTGGAGGATGTACGAAGAAAAGCCGATCTCGATGCCGTGGCCGAGGAAGTGTTCAGCACGGCAGAACTCGCGCACTTCAGAAAAATGCGATCGAAAAAGCCAAGCAGGGATACTCTCGCCAGGCATTTCTTCAGCATCTGGTGCCTGAAGGAGGCCTACATGAAGGCTCTCGGGATGGGTTTCAAAATCAACCCCAAGTCATTCGGGTTCAAGCTCTCCGGGAAATCAGGCATCTCCATTGAGCCCACAGGCAAGTTAAAAGACAAAGACCTGTGGCAGTTCTACCTCTCCCAGCCACAAAACAACTTCATTCTCGCGACAGCGATTGTCTTGTCCTGATATAAGTTGACACATTAAGCCAATTGCAAAACTCCCCATGTCCCTCGGCGGACCCCATGGGCCTCGGCTGCGGGTGTTGTCTGAGGTGCTTGCATCCGGCAATGAGGAAGACGGGATAGTTGCGGTGCTCCCTGGGTATCCCGTAGACAGTCCTCGAGGTGATGTCGCAAAACCCGAGCTTCGAGAGCTGCGCCGCCACATCATTCGAGCTGAATCCCTTGTGCGGCACATTGGAGTCGCCGTGGAAGGAGCCGTCCTCCTCCTCGAGGTCGGCCAGGGCCAGCCAGCCTCCATCTTTCAACATGGACGCAAGCTGGGCGAGCAAGCCGGACGCATCGGCGACATGATGCAAAGTAAGCGAGGAGAATATCAAGTCGTATTCCCCTGAGGCAGGGGCATCCTTTTCGAGGTCGAGGGATTCGGTGCTCAGGTTCCGGATCTTGCGCTCCGCTATTTTTCTGTTTGCCTCCTCGAGCATGGCGGCTGAGTTGTCGGCGCATACCACCGAGCCGA
>JAFGFR010000134.1 GCA_016930955.1 Victivallales bacterium
CGAGGGCCTTCAGTGGCTACTTCGAGGTGTTGTCGGCTCTCGACATCGGGGCTGTAAACATACATGACGCGGTCAAGATTCCGAATCCCGACCTCGGGAGGGACACTCCATGGGGAAGCAAGGAAGGCAATTTTTTGACGACCACTCCAGGCAGATGCATCTTCAACGAGATCTGGGACGACAGGCTCGGGTTCTTCAACGATGTCGCGAACAAAAAACGTCTCGGGTCACTTGTCAGCGACTCTTACCTGCATGTCGGCAAGGAGACGACTGTCAAGCATCTTGACGCCCTGAAAGATATGGGCTATAAATATGCCACGACCGCAGGGTTCTCCATTTCCATCTCGGACATGAATATCCCCGAAAGCAAGCAACAGCATATCGCCTTGGCCAGGAAGGAGATCGAGCTTATCCAAGCGCAGTTCGACAGCGGCACCCTGACTGACGGGGAAAGGCACAACAAGATAATAGACATCTGGACTCAGACCAGCAACAAGGTCGCGAATGATCTGTTTAAGATTCTCGACACATCGGGTGGGGATGAGATTAATCCCGTTTTCGCCATGCTTGACTCCGGTGCAAGAGGAAGCCGCGACCAGATACGCCAGCTTGCTGGGATGAGGGGCCTCATGGCCAAGCCCTCCGGCGACATCATCGAAAGACCAATACTTTCTAACTTCAGAGAGGGACTTTCCGTGCTCGAGTACTTTATCAGCTCCCACGGGGCCAGGAAGGGTCTCGCGGACACAGCCCTGAAGACAGCCGACTCGGGCTATATGACAAGGAAGCTCGTGGACGTTGCACAGGATTTAATCTGCAAAGAGGAGGACTGCGGGACCGTCAAGGGCATCTGGGTCAGCAATATCGTCGAGGGGGACGAGGAGATCGTCTCCATAAAAGAGCGTGTCGTCGGGAGGTTCAGCGCCAGCGACATCCGCGACCCGCTGTCCAACAAAGGTGATCTGATCATCACGGCAAACCAAGAGATCACCAGCTCGGTCGCAGATATCCTCATTGACCGCGGGATCAACAAGGTTTTCGTGCGTTCTGTGCTGACATGCGACACGGAACACGGTATCTGCATCAAGTGCTACGGCAGGAATCTCGCCTCCGACCAGCTAGCGGAAATCGGCGATGCCCTAGGAATCATCGCCGCACAGTCCATAGGCGAACCAGGTACTCAGCTGACCATGAGGACCTTCCATATCGGAGGCACAGCCTCCTCCACCTACAGGAGACCAAATATTCAGGCAAGAAACCCCGGCATCATAGAATTTGTCGGGGCAAGGACAGTGACAAACGAGGCTGGAGAGACAGTCGTCGTCAACAAAAACGCTGTCGTGGTCGTAAAGGATGACAAGGGCAACGAACTTGACAGGTACGACATTCCCGCAGGCTCCATCCTCGACAAGCTTCCCGACGAAAGGGTCAAGGAGAACGCTCGCATCGCCCACTGGGATCCCTACAACGTCCCGATAATCTCCGAGGCCTCCGGGAAGGTGGTATTCCGAGACCTTATAGAGGGGATTACACTCAACCGCGAAAAGAAAAAGGGCGGGCATGACGAGATCACAGTCATGGAGCACCGCGAGGATTTGCATCCCCAGGTCGTCATCTTGGACAAGAGTGGCGCCATATCTGCCCACTACAGCCTGCCGGCGAGCGCATACCTCATGATCGAGGAAAACTCCCAGATCAAATCCGGAGCAGTTATTGCAAGGATGCCCAGGCAGACCGCAAAGAACAAGGATATCACTGGGGGGCTCCCCAGAGTCGCCGAACTTTTCGAGGCACGTATGCCGAAGGATGCCGCAGAGATCGCCAGGATAGACGGAGTAGTGGAACTTGGGAAGGTCAGCCGGGGGAGAAGGCAGATTGTCATTAAGGATCCGGAGAACAATCAGGTCGAGGAGCATCTGGTCCCCGCCAACAAGCACCTTTCCGTTGGGAAGGACGACGTTGTGAAAAAAGGCCAGAAGCTGACAGAGGGCTCTGTGGTCTTGCAGGAGCTCCTGGACATCTGCGGCCCGCAGGTTCTCCAGGAGTACCTCGTCAACGAAGTCCAGATGGTATATCGCGCCCAGGGTGTCGAGATAAACGACAAGCATATCGAGGTCATTGTACGCCAGATGCTGCAAAAGGTGCGCATCTCAGACCCGGGCGACTCAAAATACCTCCCAGGGGAGCAGGTTGACAAGCAGGGTTTCCTCAAGGACAACCAAGAGATCGTCGCCAATGGAGGGAAGCCGGCCGAGGCGGAGCCTGTGCTTTTGGGCATCACAAAGGCCTCTCTGGAAACAGACAGTTTCATCTCTGCTGCATCCTTTCAGGACACGACAAGAATCCTCACCGACGCGGCGACCTTGGGCAAGGTTGACAAGCTGACAGGTTTCAAGGAGAACGTCATCACTGGCCATCTCATACCGGCCGGCACCGGCACCGATGAGATGCGCGCTGTAAAATTCAAGAAGCTTGGCATCGAGATCGAGCCTGAAGAGCCCGAGTTCCACGTCTCCGAAGGGCCTTCCCCGACAGCGGAGCAGTCGGCAAGCATTGATGCAATGAAAGGCATGCTCGACATCGGCGAAGAAGGTGTTTCCGAGGACGACGGCGAGGTGGAGGGCGATGACTTATGACGCACCACACCATTTTTTTCGCCTTTTTTCATTTTCGGCTTGTATTGCCCGCAACCGAAGATACCGTATGTGCCCGTTTGGGTCTGTGTCAATAGGTTTAATATTTTTTTCAGGACATTGATATGCCTACGATCAACCAGTTGGTGAAGCAAGGAAGGAAGAGCAAGGTCGCCAAAAGCAAGGCGCGTGCGTTGGCTAATTGCCCGCAGAGGCGCGGCGTTTGCTTGCAGGTTACAACGAGGACCCCTAAAAAGCCCAATTCCGCACTGCGAAAGATCGCAAGAGTGCGTTTGACGAACGGCGAGGAAGTCACTGCATATATCGGCGGTGAGGGGCACAACCTGCAGGAGCACTCGGTGGTGCTTGTCAGGGGCGGTCGTATCCGGGATCTCCCTGGCGTGCGTTACCACGTGGTCCGGGGTGCGCTCGACAGCCTTGGCGTTAACGGCAGAAAGCAAGGACGATCGAAGTACGGGGCAAAAAAAGCCTAGCTCAGGCTTGATTTTCTTCCCTGCTGCGGTTTTCAACTGTCGACCCCTCATGGTGTCGGCAGTTTTGTTGTTGAACATATATTAATTCAGGTTAAAAACTATGAGAAGACGAAAAGCGGTAAAAAGACAGCTTACTCCTGATGTCAAATACAACAGCGAGCTGGTGGCCAGGTTGATAAACACAATCATGAGCAAGGGCAAGAAATCCACTGCGCAGCACATAGTCTACAGCGCCTTCGACATCGTGAAGACGAAAAAGAAGGAATTGGAGCCTTTAGAGGTCTTCCTGCAGGCGCTCGAGAATGTCAAGCCGAGGCTCGAGGTCAAAAGCAGACGTGTCGGGGGGGCGACATATCAGGTCCCCATAGAAATCGATACCGAGAGACAGGTCGCGCTCGCTCTGAGATGGTTAAAGGACTTCTCCAGAAGCAAGAAGGGGCAGCCTATGAAGGACGCATTGGCCTCAGAGCTTCTCGACGCCTTCGAGAACACAGGCTCGTCTGTCAAGAAAAAAGAGGACACCCATAAGATGGCGCAGGCGAACAAGGCTTTCGCCCATTACCGCTGGTAGCACCACATACCGCGCCGCCGGAGTTTCAAAACCATGACCCCAATCGATCACAGCCAGGAATACAAAGAGTCTCCCGGGAGGGTTGTTCCTCTCGCGAATGTCCGCAACATCGGGATCATGGCACACATCGATGCCGGAAAGACAACCGTGTCGGAGAGAATACTCTTCTACACAGGGGTCAACTACAAGCTTGGCGAAGTCCATGAGGGCACGGCAACCATGGACTGGATGATACAAGAGCAGGAGAGGGGCATAACAATCACCTCCGCCGCCACCACATGCTTCTGGAGCGACCACCGCATAAACCTTATTGACACACCAGGGCACGTGGACTTCACCGCCGAGGTGGAGCGCTCTCTGAGAGTGCTGGACTCTGCAGTCGCCGTTTTTTGTTCGGTAGGTGGGGTGCAGCCCCAGTCCGAGACCGTATGGCGGCAAGCGAAAAAATACAACGTCCCGACAATTGCCTTCGTCAACAAGATGGACAGGACCGGCGCGGATTTCCATTCCGTCCTAGCCCAGATCAGGAACAAGCTCGGAGCAAATGCCGTGGCATTGCAGCTCCCGATCGGCGAAGAGGCCGGTTTTTGCGGAGTGATCGATGTCGTCGAGGGTAAGGCAAAATACTTCGACGAAGACGACACCGGCTCGAAGGTAAGGGTCGCAGACATCCCAGACGATAGAGCCGATGAGGTCGCGGAAGCAAAAAAACGCCTTATTGAATGCTTGGCGGAAGTGGATGACCTTACTCTGGGGCTCTTTCTGGAAGACAAGATGCCTGACACCGCCTTCATCAAAGGTGCGATCAGACGCGCCGTCGTCTCCGGGCAGGTCACTCCGGTCCTCTGTGGCAGCGCATTGAAAAACAAGGGCATCCAGCCCCTCCTCGACGCTGTCGTGTCATTCGCCCCATCACCTGTTGATGTCTGGGATGTCGGGGGGATAGACCCAAAGACTGAAAAACCCATGATAAGGCATGTCGGCGACTACCAGCCCTTCTCTGCGCTTGCCTTCAAGATAATGGCCGACCCCTTCGTCGGCAAGCTCACATTCTTCAGAGTATATTCCGGGACAGTTTCAAAAGGAATGGCGGTCTACAATCCCCGTACAGGCAAGTCGGAGAGACTAGGGAGAATCCTTCAGATGCACGCCAACTACAGGGAGGAGAGGGATGCCGTTTTCAGTGGCGATATCGCCGCCGCTGTCGGACTTAAGAATGTCACGACAGGCGATACGATCTGTACGCAAAACAATCCCATAGTGCTCGAATCCATGCAGTTCCCCGATCCCGTCATATCCGTGGCTGTCGAGCCGAGGACATCCTCAGACAGGGACAAGCTCTATTCCGCTTTGGGATCGCTTTCCGAGGAGGATCCGACCTTCTCGATAAGAACCGACGAAGAGACGGGGCAGACTATCATATCCGGCATGGGAGAGCTCCATCTGGAAATCATCACCGACCGGGTATTGAGGGAGTTCAAGGTCGAGGCCAGCACCGGCCGGCCCCAGGTCTCCTACAGGGAAGCCCTTAACCAGCCCGCCGATGCCAACACCAAATTTGTCAGGCAGAGCGGAGGGCATGGCCAGTACGGGCATGTCATAATTAGGGTAACACCGAAAGAGAGGGGTGCCGGCATTACTGTCGAGAACAAGGTCGTCGGAGGCAACATACCCAAAGAATATATCAAGCCTATTGAAAAAGGCATCAGGGAGGCCGCAAAGACAGGGGTGCTCAACGGTTCCGCGGTCGTGGATTTCCATGTGGATATCATTGACGGATCATACCATCCGGTCGACTCGTCGGAGATGGCTTTCAAAGTCGCCGGCTCCATGGCGTTCAAAGAAGCCGCAAAAAAAGCCGGGATCTCCATCTTGGAGCCCATCATGGATCTCGATATCACAACCCCCGAAGAGCACATGGGCGACGTGATTGGAGACATCACGAGCAGAAGGGGCATAGTCAGGGAGGTGGACACCCAGTCCAAGATCACCAGGGTCATGGCAAGGGCTCCTCTGGCCGAGTTGTTCGGTTATGCCACCGCCCTGCGCTCTCTCACAAGAGGCAGAGCCGCGTACTCGATGGAACCTGCGTTCTTCGAAAAGGTTCCCGTTAGCATACAAAAGAAAATCCTACAGAAAGAGGCATAAAAAATGAGCGCTACGGCACAACAGGAGAAACAGTACATCAGAATCCGTCTCCAGGCATACGACCACAGGATTCTCGACCACTCGGTGCAGGAGATCGTGAAGACTGTCAGGCGCACCGGAGCCGTTCTGGCGGGACCCATCCCGCTACCGACTAAAATCGAGAAAATCACCGTCAACAGGTCGCCTCACGTCAACAAGAAGTCCATGGAGCAGTTCGAGACCCGAACCCACAAACGGCTGCTCGATATTCTCAACCCGACTTCGAAAACAGTGGACGAGCTCAAGAAGCTCAATCTGCCGGCAGGGGTTTTCATCAGCATCAAGATAAGCTAGAGAGAGTCTTTCGGTTTTAAACTATAACAACAGGAACGCCGCTGCCAACAAGGATATTTTGCCGGGAACTCCGGCAGGCATGCGTTCGGGAGGTCAAATTATGAAGGCTTTGATCGCCAGGAAGCTGGGCATGACCCAGGTCTATGACGAAAGGAGCCGGCTTGTGCCAGTCACTGTGCTTCAAGCCGGCCCGTGCACTGTGATCGAGAAGAAAACCGTGGAGAAGCACGGCTATTATGCTTTGCAGCTGGGATTTGGAAGGAAAAAAGCGAAGAACGTCAGCAAGGCTGTCAGGGGCCATGTCAAAGCTGCCGGCCTGGAGGACACTCCCCCGGCAACAATCATGGAGTTCAGGTCCGACAAGGACTCCGATCTTCAGGTTGGTGCTGCCATGGATGCCTCGATATTCTCGGCGGGAGACTTTGTCGATGCCTCCGGAACGATGAAGGGCAGAGGTTTCCAAGGTGTGGTAAAGAGGCATAATTTTGCCGGGGGAAGATACAGCCATGGCGGCGGATGGAAAAGGAAACCGGGTTCAATAGGACAGTGCGAGTTCCCTGGAAGGGTTGACAGAGGGAAGAAGCTGCCCGGGCACATGGGAAATGTCAGGAGAACTGTCCAGAATCTGCAGATCGTCAAGGTCTCCCCGGAAAACAACGTCATCATGCTGAAGGGTGCTGTCCCGGGGCCGGTCGGCGGAGATGTCTTCATCAGGGCCGCCATTAAAAAATGACTCTCATTCTTAGATTACACAGGTGATAATCATGTCAGAAAAGATCAGGATAGTCGGTTGTGACGGTGAGCCTTTGGGCGATTTTGCCGTTGACAAGGGATGTATTGAGGCCGAGAAAGGCACACAAGCCGTACATAGCGTAGTTGTCGCCTATCTCGCCGGACTCAGAGCCGGCACGGCTTGCACGAAAACCCGCTCCGAAGTCCGCGGGGGAAAAAGGAAGCCTTACCGCCAGAAGGGCACAGGTCGTGCAAGATCGGGAGCCGCAAACAGCCCGATATGGACAGGTGGCGGCGTAGTGTTCGGACCCAGACCCAGAAGCTTCGCCAAGCAGGTCAACAAGAAAGTGCGCAAACTGGCCATCAGGAAAGCCTTTTCCGAGAAGCTAATGGAGGGAGCCGTCATCATCCTCGACAAGTTCGAGCTGGTGGACAACAAGACCAGAAATGCTGCTGCTTTGATTGCAAAGCTGAACCTTACGGGAACCGTGACGGTTGTGGTCGATGAGTTCAGCGAGAATGCTGTCAGGGCCACGGCAAACATCAAAGAACTGTCTCTCGTCAAAGCGTGCTCCCTCAACGTTTACCAGATTCTGCACACCCGGAATCTAGTGTTTACAAGGAAATCCGTCGAACTTTTTATTGAAAGAATCAAATAGCTGTAGCGCGGCGGGCCGATCCCGTCACAGGAGGTTGAATTTATGAAAAATCCATTCGCGATAGTCCAGACTCTCATGATAACCGAGAGAAGCATGGAGATGAAGGACGGGAACAAGTATATTTTCAAAGTGGCGCGGGATGCGACCAAGTTCGACATCCGCGATGCCGTGGAAAGCATCTACGAGGTCAAGGTGGGCTCTGTCAACGTGATGAATCGCACAGGGAAGAAAAAACGCGTCGGTAAATCGCTAGGGCGTAGACCCAATTGGAAAAAAGCCGTCGTGACTCTCTCCGATGGCTCGATAGACATCATCTGAAAAAATTTCACGAGGTATAGATTATGGCTGTAAAGAAATACAATCCAACGTCCCCGGCCAAAAGGGGCATGAACGTCTCCGACTTTGCCGAGATCACCTCCTCATCCCCGGAAAAGAAGCTTACCAGAGGGAAAAACAGCACTGGTGGACGGAACAACAAAGGACGGATCACCACTCGCTTCAGAGGCGGCGGCGCAAAAAGATGTCATCGCGTCATTGACTTCAAGAGGGATAAGGATGGAATAAATGCAACCGTCAAAACCATAGAGTACGATCCTAACAGGTCTGCGAATATCGCACTCGTCGCCTACTCCGACGGGGAGAAAAGATACATACTGGCACCTCTGGGCTTGAAGGTCGGTGACAGCGTCATGAGCGGCAAGGATGCAGAGATCAAGACTGGGAACACGCTGCCCCTAAAGCAGATACCCCTAGGCTTGAATGTCCACAACATCGAGATGCGTCCCGGCAGCGGCGCGAAGCTTGTTCGAGCGGCTGGACAGGTCGCGGTGCTCCGTGCACGCGAGGGAAACCATGTCCAGGTCAAACTGCCGAGCGGGGAAGTCAGGATGATCAACGCTGACTGCAGAGCCTCAATCGGGCAGGTCGGGAATGTGGACTCCATGCAGGTCAAGCTCGGATCGGCAGGTAGAAAAAGGCACCTCGGCAAGAGACCTCACGTCAGAGGTGTGGCCATGAACCCTGTCGACCACCCGATGGGCGGCGGCGAGGGCCGCACAAGTGGAGGCGGTCATCCACAGTCGCCTTGGGGTCAGCTCGCCAAAGGCAAGAGAACACGCAAAAAACATAAGTCTTCAAGCAGATTTATTATTGAACGGAGGAAAAAATAATGTCCAGATCTGTCAAAAAAGGGCCTTTTGTTGACCAGCATCTGCTCAAGAAGGTGGAGGAGATGAACAAGAGCGGAATGAAGCGCCCGATAAAGACATGGTCCAGAAGGTCTATGATCACCCCGGATTTCGTCGGCCATACATTCAACGTCCATAATGGGAAGACCTTCGCAAATGTCTTCGTGACCGAAAACATGGTCGGTCACAAGCTCGGTGAATTCGCGCTCACCAGACACTTCAAACTACACGGTGTCATAAGCGGGAAATAACACCCCAAATAATAAACCCTGTGTCCTTGTATCTCAAGTCCACAGGGTTTCTTTTCCGCAAAACTTAACTCCACGGGAATACGCAGTGGCAGTATCGCCCCATATGGGTCGGCATAGGCAACGCCATGTCAGGCGGTTACCAGACCGAACCCTTCACCGACCGGCTGCCTGTAGAGGCCACGAAGTTCCTCCAGAGCTTCCTCATACCTGTTGCTGTCAAGCTTGGAGAGCCTCTTCATGGTCTGGCCTGCGGCTTTCTCGAACAACTGACCGGATTCAGCCATCAACTCGCCTGCCGAATGCAGAAGTCTTGCCTCGGAATCAGAGCACGCGGCAGCCGCGTGCTTCAGCACCTCAGACGTGACGGCATTACGGAACAAACAGTTATTGCCATCCGTTTCCATCCCAAGTGTCTCATGCGCCTCCAAGAGCAGAAAACACGCATGAAGTATCCGCGTCAGCAGACAAAAGTACTTCCCGACACAGTCGTCCGTGTCGTCGGAGGTATCCTCGCTGTCAATGCCCGACATCTCGTGTGCCTTGACGGCAAGATCCATGAGGGACATCAGCCGAGCATAGATGCCGCGACGCCGATCTGCAGGCACCTGCGCAAAACCATCCTTCAGCAAACCCACAACGCCGTCAAACGCCGCATCACGCTTGGCCAGCCAGTGCGGGACATTCATTGTAGGCAGGTGGGTTCCCGAATGAGCCTCGCTGCCGACAAAGGATATCTTCTTGAAAGTTCCGGTCAGAGTCTCGAAGAATCCCCTTTCGGCACGGTCCTCCACCTGCCGCGTCATCACTTTTTTGCGAGATAGATTTCCTTCTTCTCCTCAAGTAAAAGGCCTACCTGGTTCGCGTCAATCGGCTTGTAGCCTTTCATCGCAAGGTCGTCCAGCAGGCCGAGCCACTGCTCGTGGTTCCATCTGCCATCGTTCTTCTTGATGAAGTTCATCAGAATTGACGACTTCATGAGCTTCTTCAAGTTGGTTTCCTCTTTGCTTGCCATAGTCCCTTCTCCTTTCTTTTACCTTAATACGGGTTGTTTCAACGCTGCTTTTCCGTTGTGCGGTTCCGCCGCAGGCCAACCATGCCTCACGAGCAGACACCAACAATCGCCTGTCTCCCCGTTCTCAGCATTGTCCCGCTGCCGCACCACAGTCAAGTCATGAATCCAAACCGCGGCAGGCATGATAGCGCAACCGCAGTCCACATCAAACAATAATATTTGTCTGTTGCCCTCCTTATTTGTTCCCCGCTTCCCTCAACCATGCCCCGACTCATAGTCCGGCGCATGAAGATTCGGAAGCCGCATTTTCACCGCACGGTTCTTCGGTATCACCGAAAGCCATGTCCCCGACTTATCGTCCAGCGGTATCACATGATAGCGTCTCTCGTCGTCCTCGCGGTTGTAACCTATAACTGTGCCCCGCTCAAGCCTCACATGCTTGTCTATTATCGTATTCCTTACACGGCAGTTCTCCAGTATCTCCACCTCGTTCAGCAGAATGCTGTTCCTGACGGTCGAGTAGCTGTGAATCCGCACGGAGTTGAAAAGCACCGAGTCCAGCACCGAGCTGCCTGATATGATGCACCCGTCGCAAACAAGCGAGTTTATCGCCTTGCCTATCCTGGGAAGCCCCTCGGGACTCACCTCCTCGTTATGGACGAATTTGGCGGGCGGCAGGCTGAAGTGGTAGTTGTAGATAGGCCATTCCTCATTGTACAAATCCAGTTCCGGCGAGGGAGATCGAAGATCCATGTTGGCATAGTAATAGGCCTTCAGCTCCCCGACATCCCGCCAGCAGGGCAGCCCCTTGCCGCCGGGAATCACATTCAAGTGGAAGTTATAGGCATAGAGCTTGCCGGAGTCAACAATCGAGGGCAGTATGTCCTTCCCGAAATCGTGCGAACTGTCGGCAAGCTCGGCATCGTTGTCAACAAGCTCTATCAGCTCCGGGGCGTTGAACACGTAATTCCCCATTGACACAAGAGCACTGCCCGTGTCGGAAGGCATCGGGGAAGGATTCCGGGGCTTCTCCTGGAACCCGATGATCTTCCAGTTGTCGTCAACCTGTATCACCCCGAAATTGGATGCCTCGGACAACGGCACAGGAATGGCCGCCACAGTCGCAATCGCATCTTTCCTGATATGGAAGTCCACCATCTGGCTGATGTCCATCCTGTATATGTGATCCGCACCGAAAACGGCAACCAGATCAGGCGCGAAATCCTCTATGAAATGTATGTTCTGGTGTATCGCGTCGGCTGTCCCGGTATACCACGACCTGTCCACTGTCTGCATCTGCGCAGGTATGGGGATGATAAAGCGACCGCGCCCTTGCGAGCTGCTTATGTTCCACCCGTTGATTATATGCTCAGTAAGGCTTTGCGAACGGAACTGCGTCAAAACAAATATGCTCTGTATTCCGCTGTTCACGAAATTACTCAGGACAAAGTCAATTATCCTGAACTTCCCGCCAAACGGGACTGCAGGCTTGGCTCTTTGCTCGGTCAGGGGGAAAAGCCGCTTCCCCTCTCCGCCAGCCATTATCATTCCCAATACTGACTTTTTCATAAAAGACCGGTCCGAAAATCTCTAATCCTGGATGGTTTCAATAATTACAGCCTCAAAATATTATGATTTGAGATAATGTCAAACACTTTTTAACTTTATTTTATGTTTTTAACTCAATTTTCATTGTCGGGCCAATTCCAAAACTCCCTTGACTAATCATGAATGGTCACTAGATTTAGCTGTTCTGAGTTGCTCGATCGCAAAGCAAATGGGATTGGCTTGAATATCTGAAAATTGCTTTTGACCCTTAAACTCTTTACCAAGAAAGTCAATATGAATATCTGCTGGATTTGCAGTGAGGCCGCGCCATATGCTAAAAGCGGTGGTCTCGCCGATGTCTCCGCCGCACTGCCTGCGGCTCTCGCAGAGAAAGGACACAAGGTCTCGGTGTTTTTGCCCTATTACCCACAGATTATGGGTGATTTTTGTGCATCCGCGCCGGTATGCTTTAAATTGCTCGAGGTACCCTTCGGTTGGATCAGCGAGTGGGCATCCATCCGTCGACACCGTGTGAGCGACAATCTGAGCTACTACTTCATCGAGTTCCAGCGCTACTTCGACCGCCCATTTTTGTACGACTATTACGGAGTCGAATTCGGTGACAACGCCGAAAGGTTCACCTTCCTATCCAGGGCGGCAATGCAGGCAATCGTCGCGCTCAAGCTCGAGCCCGACATACTACACACCAACGATTGGCATACTTCGCTTTGCAACGTCTACCTCAAGAGCCACCTCTACGCCAAGTCCCCCAACTTTGCCGGGACCCGGTCGGTCCTGACCATCCACAATATCGGATATCAGGGCATTTTCCCTAAGGGCAATTTGTTCAACACCGGACTCGGATGGGAGTTCTTCAACTACACTTGCCTGGAGTACTTCGACCAGATCAATTTCCTCAAGGCCGGTATCATGACCGCCGACTCCGTGACGACTGTCAGCCCCTCATACGCAAGGGAAATCCTTACCCCGGGATATGGATTCTCCATGGAGAATGCACTGCAGCACGTTCATTTCGAGGGGCGGCTGACCGGTATCCTCAACGGCATATGCACCAGCGAATGGAGCCCGTCAACGGACAAGTTCATCCCCCACAATTACTCCGCCGCCGATATTTCCGGCAAGTCAATGTGCAAGGCAGCACTCCAAAAAGAGCTCGGCCTTTCAAACAAACCGCGCATACCTTTGGTGGGATGCGTCTCCAGATTCGCCTACCAAAAAGGCATTGATGTACTCGCCGAGGCCGTCGAAAAGCTACTCATCCACGACAATATCCAGTTTGCAGTCCTCGGCGCGGGAGAGTCGTATCTCGAGGCCATATTCTCCGACTTCTGCCGCAGATTCCCGGGGAAGATCGGTGTCTTCGTCGGATACAACAATTTGCTGGCGCACTTGATTACAGCCGGAAGCGACCTCTTCGCAATGCCCTCAAGATACGAACCCTGCGGCCTAAGCCAAATGTACAGCATGCAATACGGCACTGTCCCCGTGGTCAGACTCACAGGGGGACTCGAAGACACCGTCTTCAACTATAACCCGGAAATTCTGGGGAAATCCACCGGATTCACCTTCAGAGACCTCTATCCCCAGTCTCTGGCGAATACCATCAGGTGGGCGGCAGGCATCTACAAGTTTAAACCAGCCCATTTCAAAAAAATGATGCTCAATGGAATGGGGCAGGACTTCTCGTGGCGACATACTGCCGATATCTATGAGCAGCTTTACAAAAAAAACATCGAAAGAAGATGAACCACCAAGCCTCAAGACATGTCTATTCCGCGCTCAATCCAGCGGCATTCTTCATGATCCAGGGCCGTATGCGGGAGATACGCAGAATCCTGGCCGATTCCTGCCCCGAGGGCTGCTCAGATCTGAAAATGCTCGAGATAGGCTGCGGAAATGGACAATGGCTCGCCGAGTTCCAGGCATTCGGTTTCCTTCCTGCTAACCTAGCAGGCATCGAGATCAACACCGACCGCGCCGACGCCGCAAGAGCCAGGCTCCCTGTATCCGACATCAAAAATGGCGACGCATCTTCACTCCCGTGGTCAGACAAATCCTTCGACATCGTATTTCAGTCCACAGTCTTCACTTCCGTAACCGCCGGCGATGCCAAGGCCGCAATCGCCTCAGAAATGAAACGCGTCTGCAAAAAAAACGGATTCATACTGTGGTACGACTTCGCATTCGACAACCCACGCAATCCGGATGTCAAGGGTGTCGGGAAAAGGGAGATATCAAAACTCTTCTCCCCATGGATTTGCGAATTCCGCAGGGCAACTCTCGCCCCGCCGATCGCAAGGCAAATCGTCCCATTCTCACGACTGCTCGCTGATGTCATCGAAACAGCGTGCCCACCTCTCAGAACCCATATCGTCGCAAAAATATACGAGAATGAGCCAATTGAAGAATTTGACGTGGACCACATCGGGGGCGTCGGCACGGCAGACAGTGGATAAATGCCTTAGGCGGGTTATATTGGACGACAGAATTCTGGATTTAAGTCTGGCTATACATTTATTGGGAGCAAGTTATGGGGACAAAGAAGTTTATGAAGACGAGCGATGCGGCAAGCTATCTTGGCGTGTCTCGGTCGAGCATAACGAACTGGGTCAGACAGGGTGTCCTGAGCGCGGCCTCGACTCCAGGAGGGCACTATCTTTTCTCGCGCGAACAGCTTGACAACTTTGCACAGACCCGTGGAATGAGCATGGACGAGCCAGCCCGCCAAAATGCAGGCTACAAGATACTTGTGATCGACGACGACCGCGAGTTCAGAGAGTTCGCCTCGGAGGCGCTGGAGGTGTATTCCGGCTATGAGCTCAAGGAGGCGGAGGACGGGATGCAGGGGGCATTGCTGATAGGCTCCTGGCTTCCAGAACTCGTGGTCGTTGACCTGCGAATGCCTAACATGAACGGGGTGGAATTCTGCCGGATACTGAAAAAAAACAAGGCGACAGAGAATGTCAAGATCATCATAGCCAGCGCATATCTTTCTCCGGAAATCAGGCAAGAGATAAATCAGCTCGGGGTTGACTCCATACTCGAGAAACCGGTAAGATTGGCGTCATTTGTGGCGACAATAGGTAAACTAACCGATCTTGAGCTCAGCTGACTTCTTACGGGGATGAGGATTCGAAGTGAATGATGCCAACGTCTTTTTTCGTCTCGCTTTAACTGCGGCTTGTCTTGCGGGAATGCTCGTGCTGTCAGCTTTCCCTGTCTCCGGGGATAATTCGGTGCCCCCCGGGAAAGCCGGGCAGGTCAAGACCATAGTCGCCCGGCGAGTTGAACAGGGACCCATGATAGACGGACTGCCCATGGATCCTTGCTGGATAGGCGCTCCGGTCGTGAAAATACCATCCACCACCGAGGGCAAGCCGGCAGGCATGACCGTCAGGGCCTGCAATGACGGAGAAAATATATTCCTCCTCATCCAGTACAAGACCGACAACCCTAGACGAACGCACAGACCCTGGCTCTGGGATCCGCTTCTTCAGGCTTATGTCCCGGGGGAGGAGCGTGAGGAAACTTTCAGCGTCGTCCTGGCCAAAGCGGCCGGGATTGTGTCAGAGGCTGACATCTGGGTCTGGCGGGCTGCCAGAACTGACCCCGTCGCCAAGGCCGACGACATGTTCTACCTCAGCGAATCCATGTTCGGACACGAGAAAGAAACCATCGGACTCGACTGCGGGCTGACAAGCTGGTTCAGCAGATATTTCGGATCATTCTCGGGAATGTCGCTCCCGAGGTTCTTCAACCGAAGCCCCAGCGGCAGCATGGCAGACGTGGATGCCAAAGGACGCTGGGATAAAAAGACCTTGAGCATAGAGTTCGGCAGAAAACTCCACACCGGCAACGAAGATGACATAACACTCGGCATTGGCGAGTTCAGCATACTACTTCTCCACGGGAATCCAAGCGAAAAAATAATACAAAAAGGCAACTACGTCAGACTGCTGATCGAATGAGAAGGATAAAATACAACATCCTCAGATGGCTTACCGTGGCAGTGTCCCTTGTCATGACGGTCGCATTTTGCCTGCTGCTTCTGTACATGGGCAGCGAGGAGATAAGAAAAGCCGAGTCCTATGCCGACACGGAAAAAAAATACGTCGAGCTCCTGCTGTCGTGCCGCGCAGCTCTCAACTCAACAGAAAAATCATTCAAATCCCTGCAGATCAACATCAAACCCTCTGCCGTGAATCTCCTCATAGACGACTCCGCAGGACTGAGAAGACACGTGAACTCGCTGGCCAGCCAAGAGACAAAAAGGACTTCCAGGTCGTTCACCTTTGACTCCAGGCTGAAAGACTTGGCGGCAGCATTGTCCTCGGCGGCCATGGCACTGCAAACGGATCTGTCGGAGGCCGAGCCGGAGACACAATTGCTCATAAAAGATGCCGTCGCAGAGATGGCAGACTTAATATACCTCATAAGTTCCGAGTTGCAGGAAAGACTCAACATCGAGCTCGACCACGTCGAGAACTGGCAAAACCAAAGCCTCTTCTTCTTCGATAGGCTCGAGGTGACTCTGGTATCTTTCTTCGTCATATCAACTGTGTCCACTTCCTTGGCGTTCCTGATTTCTGGGCATGTCCTCAGAAGATATCTGGCACTCCTGACCAGAGGCGCACATGAGATAAGCTCGGGAAACCTCGCTTACCGCTTCGACGACCAGACCAATGACCTGATAGGAGGGGTCATGAGGGATTTCGACAGCATGGCAGGAAAACTCGGAGCACAGACCCGTGACCTGAAAGACATAAACATCAAGCTCAGGCAGAAGGCAGATGAGCTCGAACAAGCCAACATGCACAAGGACAAGTTCCTCTCAAACATGAGCCATGAGCTTAGAACACCATTGAACTCGATCATCGGCTTCTCAGACCTTATCTGTGCAAATTGCGCCAACTATTCGCCTGAGAAGACCAAGAACCACGCCGAGAAGATACTCTCTGCGGCGGAACATCTTCTCGAATTGATAACGGACTTGCTGGAGATCGCCAGGATTGACTCAGGCATGTTCGCATTCGAGCCGGAAACTTTCGAGATCGATGAAACTGTATCGGGGATAATCGAGATGCTGCAGCCGATAGCCCAAAACAAGGGGCTGGAAATATCCTTCAACAGCGATGCCGACAGAGTGCAGGTCGTCGCCGACAGGCGGCTGCTGCGACAGGCTCTGATCAACATTGTAGGCAATGCAATCAAGTTCACCGGCGAGGGACGCATCGAGGTAAATGTTCGCTCAAACCGCAGATTTTTCAGCATCGAGGTGTCTGACACAGGGATCGGAATACAAAAAAACAAGATCAAAAACATATTCAAGGACTTCTATAGAGTGGAACAAAGCTTGACTTCGCGCTACGATGGAGTAGGATTAGGGCTTACTCTGACAAAACGCATCGTTGACTTGCACGGCGGAAGAATTAGAGTAAAAAGCAAATACGGGAAGGGAAGCTCTTTCGTGATGAGGTTTCCCGTGAGCACGGGTATTAAAGGACAAAAAAAGACAAAGGGAGAACAGGATGAGAAATCTTAGTTTCACCGGGTTCGCAACGCTGGCAGTCACGATGATTGCTGCTGGATGCGTGCAGACCCAAAAGGAAATCGTGGAGCCAAGTATCAGCCCCGAGGCGGCTGCACCAGAGTTGACATACGAACAAATACGCGTCATCGAGCGCGATGATGTCTCAGGCAGGGTCACTGCCGCCAGAGAGGCCGCAAACAAACTCATAAACGATGCCAGGCAGCGGGTCAAGGATCTTACCCGAGACGCCGAGACCGTCTATGCCGTGAAGGAAAGGGAGGCACAGGCCAACGCCGATAAGATACTCGAGGATGCCCGCAAGCAGGCTGCCGAGGAGAAAAGAACTATTCTAAAGGATGCCTTGGCCGACAAGGCCGCCGCGGCGGACGAGCAGGTCGCTGCACTGATAGAGGAGGCAAAAAAGGATATCGCCTCACTGAAGAAGGATAAGCTTGCCAAGATGGACGAGGTAGTCCAGCACGAAAAGGCCAGAGGCGAGCAGATTGCAGCCGGGATCATAGGGAACGCGAGAAAATCGGCTGCTGATATCGTCGCCCATGCATCCGGCAAACTGGCCGACGCGGAGAAGAAGTCAGGCGAAAAGATCAAGGAGGCCGACGGATATCTGGAGAAAAAAATCGCCGAGGCAGGTAAAGAGCTGCAAAAAATCGAGGCCGAACACAGGGAGAAGCTTGGCAAGGGCCTCGCACACAACCCGGAGGAGGAGAAAATCGCGAAACAGATGATAACATCAATCATCAAGGCGATCGAGACCAACGATTATGATTCATTCTCGAAGGATTTCTCTGACGACCTGAAGGAGCGCTTCACAAAAGAAAAATTCCTGGCCACCAACAAAAACCTCGAAGAGAAGCTCGGGAAATTTGGGGATATCCACTACCTCGGGACCCTCAGGAAGGGACTGCTGACCGTCTACATGTGGAAAGCATCTTTCCCAAAAACCGAGGAGAGCGAGATGGTAATAAGGCTTACTTTGGGCGAGTTCGACGGCAAGACACAAGTGTTTGCGTTTGACATAGCGATGCTCTGATACCGCAAACCAAATTACCGATCACGATGCTTTTACTGTACAATATACTTTTCCCGCTGGCATTCTTGTTCTTCGTCCCGGGAATCGTGATCAAACTCATCCGACGCGGCGGGGTGAAAAACAGCTTCGCAGAAAGATTCGCGATATTCGCAGATCAAAAGCGCAAGGCTCTGGAGTCCTGCCGCGGTTGCATCTGGGTGCATTCTGTAAGTGTAGGCGAGACTGTCCTTGCGCTGGCTCTTGTCAAGGCATGGAAGGAGGCCAGCCCGTCCAGAAGGTTCGTCCTTTCGACGACCACCACCACAGGACAAAAGGTTGCCCAGGACGGCGCGCCGGAGAATGTGCCGGTCTTCTTCTGCCCTCTGGACATGCAATGCCTTGTAAAAAAAGTCTTCAAGATGCTCCAGCCCAGGGCACTCGTCATCCTCGAGACCGAGATATGGCCGAACATGATATGCGAAGCCCGCAGATCGGACGCGGCCGCTATATTGGTCAACGCGCGGATCTCAGACCGGTCTGCCGGAAAATACCGCAGAATGTCCTTCTTTTTCTCACAAGTAATGCGCAAGCTGTCGCTGATCTGCGTACAGACCGAGCTCGACGCCGAAAGAATCAAATCAATCGACAAGCATCTGGAGCCCCAGATATGCGGGAACATGAAGTTCGACCAGTGCCTGGGACTGCCTAAAACCCCAATAGATGTTTCCGGGATTTTCGGACAGGGTGAGAACCTGTTGATACTCGCCGCCAGCACTCATCCCGGTGAGGAGAAACTCGTGCTCGAGGTCTTTCGCAGTCTCAAGCAAAAACATAGAAACCTGAAGCTGACGATCGTGCCGAGGCATGCCGAGAGGGGCTCCCAAATCGAGTCTCAGATCAAGGCTTCCGGGCTGCCTTTCGCCAGACGTTCCACCGGGTTCGTCTCTGCACATATGAGCTGCGAAGTGCTGCTCGCCGACACCACTGGGGAACTGCTTGACTTCATGAGGGCATCCGACATTGTGATAATGGGCAAAAGTCTGGCCGGGCATGACGAGGGACATAATATAATCGAGCCCGCGATGCTCGGCAAACCGGTCGTAACCGGGTCAAAACTTCGCAACTTCAGGCAGGTGCTTAAACTGCTGCGTGACGACAAGGCAGTAGTCACTGTGGCTGACCAAAAAGAACTCGAGTCCGAGCTAGACTCATTGGTAAGCGACAGCAACAGGAGAGAAAATTTAGGGAAACGCGCGCTGGAGGCAGTAAGCCGACATCGCGGAGCAACAGAGAGAACAATCAAACTATGCGAGAAAACACTCAGCTAGAGAAGGCCGTAAAAGGGGACATCAGCCCCGAGATGCGGGAAGTCGCCGCGAAGGAGCACCTCGATCCGGAGTTCATCCGCAGCGAGGTCGCGGCAGGCAGAATTGTCATCCCCGCCAACCATACCCACACAAACCTCGCCCCGATAGGCATCGGCAAATCCCTGACCACGAAAATCAATGCAAATATCGGCAACTCCGCAATGAGTAGCTGCCCGAAGAAAGAACTTGCCAAACTGGATGTGGCGCTTCGCTGCGGAGCCGACACCGTGATGGATCTCAGCACCGGCGAAAATATCTGCGAAATCCGCAGGTCCATCGTCGCGGCCAGCCCCGCACCAGTCGGGACAGTGCCAATATACGAGGCCCTAAGCCTCGTCGAGGACCCCATGCTTATCGACATCGAGCTTCTTCTGAAGGTCGTCGAGCAGCAGGCCAAGCAAGGGGTGGACTACATGACAATTCATGCCGGGCTGCTGCGAGAACACGTGCCCTTGGCGATGAAAAGGCTCATGCGCATCGTCAGCCGCGGCGGCGCGGTGACGGCAAAATGGATGCAGCACCACCAAAAAGAAAACCCATTCCACGAGAATTTTGACCGGTTGCTGGAGATTTGCCAAAGGCATGATGTAACACTTTCTCTGGGCGACGGGCTCCGTCCAGGATGCCTCGCCGACTCTTCCGACGACGCACAGTTCGCCGAGCTGCAGGTCATCGCACGACTCGTGAGAAAATGCAGAGACGCTGGTGTGCAGGTAATGGTCGAAGGCCCAGGACACGTCCCTCTGGACCAGATCGAGATGAACATGAGAAAAGAGGACAAGCTCTGCGATGGAGCACCGTTCTATATCCTCGGACCCGTCGTCGCCGACTGCGCACCGGGATACGACCACATCACCAGCGCCATCGGCGCCGCTATGGGCGCATTCCACGGCGCGTCAATGCTCTGCTACGTCACTCCCAGAGAACACCTCGGCCTACCAGACATCGAGGATGTCAGACAAGGGGTCATAGCATTTAAAATTGCTGCCCATGCCGCGGACGTGGCACTTAAACGTCCACACGCAAGAGACCGCGACGACGCCATCAGCCGGGCAAGGATGGCCTTCGACTGGGAGGCACAGTTCAACTTCTCCCTGGATCCCGAACGCGCAAGGGAAATCAGAGCTCAGTCCCTACAGGAAACACAGCAGCAACCCCTGAATGACGACAAGAAGTCAGACCACTGCACCATGTGCGGACCAAAATACTGCTCACTCAAAACCAGCTTGGAAATAACCGAATAAGTTCGGAAACACATCGAAGCTGATTTCAAAGTCGGAGTTCACAGCTTTAGCATGTGTTTTGAATTCATCAATATGCGCCCCGGCGGACGGCGAGGCAGCCGTCCCTCCCTCACCGTGCACAGGGGCACGTCTTCGACAAGGCTTCCTTGAAGAATCACGTTATTACTTGATTTTTGTCCGTGACCTCGACTACGGCGACGTTTCCGAGTTGACGGCAGTGTTAGTGGAAGTTAGTAAGTTGTTGGAGCCGTATTCGAAGGCTATTCTGCATTCTGACTCCTGACATCTGATTACCTGAGTAGTTACCTCATTGGATTGATTTTGCAGCAGCATAGATTGTTTTTGCGGGAATTACCTCGATGTTATCGTCGAGCAGGTATCCCTTCTTTCCCGGGTAGACCACAAAAAGCCTTTCGAGCTTTAAATCTGTCATGGCCGTACGCATTGACCTGGTGGCGGAAGGCGCATCGTTCCACTTGAACTCTACCCCGTATCGCCTGGCGTTCGAGATGAAGAAGAGATCTATTTCAGCAAGGCCGTGTACAGCCCAGAAGAATGCGGCATTTGGATTGAACGCTTTTATGGCCTCCTCCATCATGAATCCCTCCCATGACGCTCCCAGTTTAGGGCTGGACATGACCGAATCCTTGTCCCTCAAGTCCATGAGCGCATGAAACATCCCGCTGTCCCTGAAGTAGACTTTCGGGGATTTAACCTGCCTCTTGCCGATGTTTTCATGCCATGGCTGGAGTTGTCTCACCATAAATGTGGCTGAAAGCAGGTCAAGGTAGCGTCTTGCGGTATGGTCGGACACCCCCAGAGACCTGCCTATCTCCGAGCCATTCCACGCTTGTCCGTGGTAATGCGCCAGCATCATCCAGAACCTTCTAATCTGAAGAGATGGAATAGATATGCCCAGTGAAGGAATATCCCTTTCCAGGAAGGTCTGCACGAATTTCTCGCGCCATGCGCGGCTGTCGGAATCGTCCTTGGCAAGAAAAGATCGCGGGAATCCACCCCTGATCCAGAGCTGTTCGAGTTTATCCTCTCCGACTTCAGGAAGACTGAAGCCTCCCATCTCAACGAATTCGATCCTTCCGGCAAGCGATTCGGAGGAGTCTCTGATCAGTCCAGGGGAAGAACTGCCGAGGATGAGAAATCTGGCGGGAAGCGGCTTACGGTCAGACAGCACCCTCAGCGTCGGAAAGATGCCCGGCATTCGTTGTATCTCGTCTATGATGACAAGCCCCTCAAGCCCCTCGAGAGCCAGATGCGGCTGCTCAAGCATCCTTAGATCGGATGCAGATTCAAGGTCGAAATATTTCGCCTTCGTCTCTCCTGCTATCAGTCTGGCAAGTGTGCTTTTGCCGCACTGCCTGGGCCCGAGCATGGCGGTCACCTGACTCCTCCCAAGAGCCACTCTTATTCTTTCCTCAAGTGCTTTTCTCGGTATCATGGACATTAATATATCCGTGAAAAATCGAATGTCAACTTCGAATTTTCAATTTCCTGCACCGGAATGGCGGCGAGGGGGCGGTTTACGGGGAGTTTTGAAATTGGCTCATGTGCTAATGTGTCCGGGTTGGTTAAGTGGAAAGGGGGAGCGACTTCAAAAGTCTCTCCGCCAGAGCTGACTGATCCTTGAAGAATACGAATCGGGCGGTGGTTGACTTGGAGTCGGGATTCCGGTAGCCGACCTCCAGGATGTCGAGGAAAAGCCTGTGCCGCAGCCTGGCACCCGAGATACTCGATAAAGGAAGCTCACATTTCCGCGAATTGAACCATTTCCTGCACACGAAAATCAGACTCTTCCCGTTAAGCAATACAAAACCTTTCATGCCGGAAACCCCCTTTAAGCCTGAGGATGAGCATGATATGACAGATTTCGTGTCCCCCGAGCCGGCGATCTCCTTCAGATTGTCGGGCAGCACATCAAACTCTTCCTGGAGGTAGAACCAGCTTCGAACACCCGCGAATACCGCTTTGAACAACACAAATATCCATTTGAGCATCCTCGGGACGAAAAAAAACAATATCACGGCGGCAATCAGAGCGATAAACCCTATGACAAACGGGTAGACAAGCGCCATGATGACGAAAAAGAACACCATGATGTCCTCCGCGATGCTGACGCAGACATTGGAGACCGTCTCCGCAGGGCTGACCATGTTCAGCACTGCACGCGAGCCCGCCTTGATCGAGTGGCTCTCCAGCGCGATCCCGCCGCACAGCAACGCCCCGGCAAGCGAAAGCGCCGGGTCAAGCTCACCGAAGGCCGCCAAGCCCATCAAACCAGCACCCACAGGTCTGATAAATGTGGAGATCAAATCCCAGGCATTATCAAAAAATTCAAACTTGTCAACGACAAACTCCGCTGCATACATCACCACGGCTATAGAGATCAGCAGCCAGTTGTCGAACACCTGCAACGCCTCGGGCATGCCGTCAACCAAACCGAACTTCGCGCTTATGCCCACCACCGCAACCGTGGCGTAAAGATTGACTCCTGCCATCAGCGACACCGGCAGCATGGTCATCAGCAACCGTAAGCCTTCCATAGCTCAAACCCCTGTTAACTTTCACTAATTCGAACACTCTCATGGGACACAAAATACCTCCCCGATTCTCGTTTGCAACCGGTTCAATCAATAAATTGAAACGACACCGATATCTACGCTAATAATATTTCGTGTCTGCCCTCATCCGGGACTCGTAGTTCCCCTACAGCACACTGCGGCGACTGCTTTATTTAGGTCCATGGTTCCGCGTCAAAACAAGGGGCCCATTTTTATGTTTGTAAACGGCTGGTATGATGATACGACATCGGGGAAGCCGTCGGCATTGATGTCGCATGCATAAAGGTAGCTGGCTTCTTTGCTCCTCCTCAACCTGACATGTCTCGCCCTCTCGAACTTGTAGCCGGCATTCTGGAGATATATCCATCCGTCGTCGCCGATGAAATCAATCTTACCGTCCAGATCGAAGTCCGCGAACTTGAATTCCGGGTACGCATGGTAGCCGTCATAGGGGCCTTGGAGATATTCTCCCGTCTCAAACGAAGACATCTGTTCAAAACGCCCGTCGAGTTCCTTGAATAAAGACACTTTCGACATTGCCCCGGAAGAGGACCAGACAAGCAGCTTATGCTCCCCGTCGGAGTTGACGTCCATGTAGAGGAAAAGAGGTTTCCATATCTGCTTGTCCAATTCCAGGCTTACGGCCCTATATGGAATGTGCTCCTTCTCCAGCAGAACAAGAACATCTTTCTCAGCAGGGTTTAAAATCAGCAAGACAGGGCCCTGGGGATTGGAATTATCCACTGCAGCATGAAGTTTCGAATCGAAGCTATGGAATGTCCAGTCATGATCCTCGGTACAGACTCCGATGAATGTATTGTTCCCTTCGGTCAGGATAAGCTCTGTGAAAGGGTCACCGGGAGTCAGAGGGGAGGCAATAATTGAAAACTTCCGCTCGCGGCCAAAAAATAAGAAATAAAGCTCTGATGAGATGAAGATTTCCCGGTCAAAATTGCCGTTATCATTAATAAGAATTTCAGAGGATAGTATATCCATGTCGCCATCGTTGTCCAAATCAACCAGAACTGCTGTCATCTGCCTTATGCCGTCAAGCTCTTGTCCATGTTCCCAATCGTCGAAATGGGTTCCTCTTCCGACGAACCATGCCGGATTCCCATAAATCATACCGCAATAGCCACAAGTGAAAAGATCCGGGTATTTGTCGCCGTCAATATTCCCGAACTGAATCTCTGCAAACCCTATGTAGTATCCGTATGAAACCTTTTTAGGGACTGAGTAATTCCACAAGGCGAGCGAAAAGCCACAGACCAATGCAGCAGCGTAAAACACATACCGGTACTTCCTGAACATACGCTGTGTGTCTGATATCAGCCAGAAAAAAACATTAAAGACTGCAACAGCATAGCAGAAACACCAGGCATGATATAGCCAGTTCCCGCGATGGTTAATAAAGACATGCAAAGGAATGGTGGAAAACAGCAACAAAATTGCCGGGAAGACGGGATTGCTCTTCCTTTCCGAGCACAGCAAGAAGACAACGATAATTACCTGTGCGGCGAAAAGAGCCAGAGTTACAAAACTGATCCCCGACGGCATGCTCATAAACAAATTCGCCAGAAAGAACAGATACCATAGCATAAAGATGATCCCGCCGGAAGCCCAAAGGCTCTTTCTACAGCTCCCGAAACGGGCAATGACATAGACTATCACGCTCGATAACGAACAAAAAACAATCGAAACAAAAAACAGGTGCGAGAAGACCGCTGCCCCCCATATATGATAGACCGGCCACAACGAATAGGGCGCGATAGGGGCAAAATGCTTGTTCGTGTATGTTAGATAGCCCTGCGCAAGGACGGCGGCTATCTGCAGCAGGATAACGGGTAACAGGATGTATCCGGGAACCGGGTCCCGTCCGGTGCATCCCCCTTCTTTGCATTTGTTGTCCATTTGTCCCCTTACAGGTTCGTTGGTGTGCTCTGGAGCATACCATACGGGAGGAATAAGCACTATTCAACCTGAATGAGGGAAGTTCCACATTCTTCGCCACAAGAGAGCAGACTGAAGTCTGTACTTCCAAAACGACCAGCGACACAGATAGCCCGGCAATTGCAATGCTCCGTCCCCACGACCCTCCGTGTCCAGAGGACGGTGATTGAATCGGGAACTAGGCAATGCGGCGCTGTTTGTTCGGCAGGTTCGATAGTTTCGAAAATAGCGATATTGTCGAAAATTTTGTATGTAGAGCCAGTTTCAAAACTCCTCGTGAACCGCGTTGGGAGCGCAGGCGCGGCAGACGGTGCGGCGAAATGGCTGGTGCATACCATAAACTGTCTGTTTCGGATAACGAGAGCGGCGACGAGAACGGATTACGAGTAAATTCCAATTGTCAACCGTTCTCGTCGCCGCTTTCCTCAACCGATTGCCGGTCCCACCTTCATTTTCCGGTGAGCCACACAATTCCTAGGCTATTTCTTCTTGCGGGATCAGAGGTCTGTATTTATGAATTGAGGCACTAATGCCGGAAGTGATCGAACCCGGCGGTGGCGGAGGAACTGCGGCGGTGCCCACCGATGCGGCATAGGATCGCCTTGGACCGGGAGTCCATGACCGTGCCTCCAGGATGGCTTTTCAAGAATTGCCCGATTCGCGTAAGCCTGGTCTTGAAGGGCCATGAGGCAAGCAGTTCCTCTGCTTTATCAGGACGCACTGCAGCCAAAAGCTCGTAGTCTTCGCCGTCTGACAGCATGCCGGATCTGTCCGAACCCCGGCGTGAAGGCACGGCGGCTACATCAAGAGAGACACCCAACCCGGAAGCTCCCGAAAGCCTCGCGGCGTCAAGCAGCAACCCATCGCTGACATCTATCATGGTCTTGGTGAATGCCCCGGCCAGAAATGCAGCCTCGGTGACTCTCGGAATGAACCGAAGATGGTGCCCGGAGCCCAAAGAGTTGCCGAAGCTCCCGGTGGCAAAAAGCAAATCCCCGTCCGCAGCGCCAGACCGGAGACACAGACAATCCCTGCTGACCCATCCAGAAATGGACAGACAGAAGTTGTCGGTGGCACCGAGAGTCCTGCAGACATCCCCCCCACATACCGATACCCCCCATGCGCGAGCCTCTCTGGCTGTGGCGTCGAAAAAGGCCCTCAGCCATCGGCCGTCACGTTCCCCGATCACAGACATCGAGAGCAAAGCATGCGCAGGTTTGCCACCCATGGCGGCAATGTCGCTGATGTTCCTTCTCAGAAGCTTGACTGCGATTTTCGCAGGTGGAGTGCCCTCGGGGTAATGCACTGATTGCAAGACCTGGTCGGTAGCAAGGAGAAAAAGTTTGTCACGCCCAAAGTCAAGCACGGCACAGTCGTCGCCGGGCCCGACAAGCACGCCATCACCCTGTGCAAAAATACCCGGCAGACGTTCAAGTAGCTCCTGCTCATACATGATTCGACATCATCCGCGAATGCTCAGCCGCTAAAAAACCCGACTCCAAATAGCCATCACTGTCATTCCCGGCCGTAGTCTATTACCTCAAGGGTGACAGTGTCGCCAAGCTCGCTCCTGACCATGCCGTTTACAGGCACTTTCTCGGAGAAGTATGCCTTGAGCACATTCCCGTCCGCGACAGGCTGCTCGAATATCCAGCAGTCAACATCCTCGCCCTTGAGCTTGACCTTGCCCTTGTACACCTTGGGCTTCCCATGGGGGCTGTCGTACTTTTCAGGATCGTAGGTGTCATCCAGAGACGACTCGCTGGTGGACGTGTTGATCACAGTTCCATCCATTATCATCTCCGTCATGATCACAATGTGCTTGTCCGTAACCCCAGTCACCGTCTGTTTCATCTCGACATTCCCCTCCAGCTTCACCATAACCCAGTCGCCGACCTTGGCGGTCCTCTGAAAATTCGGCATCCTCAAATCATCGGCCGACACCGCCAATATAAACATGCACACCCCAACGGCCAGCAATACTTTCATACGAACCCACCTTTCAATGACAACTCCATAGCCTTTGAATCGATACTCTCCAGACGGAGACCAGCATCAGAATACCTCGCATTACACACAAAGTCAAGGGACAGGCGATCAAAAAGCCTGTCAACCCTAAATCATCCCAAATAAAGCAGTTGCTGCAGTGTGCCGTGGATCTATTCTTGTTTTGAGTGACACTGTAGTGACTACTGCGAACTCAAAATGA
>JAFGFR010000135.1 GCA_016930955.1 Victivallales bacterium
CCGGCGCGCTGATAATGTTCCCAAGCATGATCCTGAGCTGGATACCATACACTCAGAAATATGCCGTCTATCTCACCTACGGATCAAACATGTACATGTTGCTCTACGGCTTGATGATCATACTCTTCTCATATTTTTGGGTGGCGAACCAGTTCAACCCGATAAAGATAGCGGACAATCTCAAAAAGGAGGGATCCTACGTGCCCGGCATACGCCCTGGACAGCCGACAGCCGCATTTCTGGACTCGACCATGACCAGGATAACTTTGGCCGGTGCGCTGTTCTTGACCGCCTTGGCTCTCTTCCCCACGATCCTCTACCGGATCATGAACGTCCCTATGATCGTCGCATCCTTCTTCGGCGGGACAAGCCTGCTCATCATCGTCGGCGTGATGCTCGATACTCTAAGCCAGCTCGAGTCGCATCTGGTCATGCGCAACTATGACGGCTTCCTCAAAGACGGCAGAGTACGTGGGAGAAGACAGTAGCGGGACTTCCCTGTCCGCCTAGCCGCAGTGTTTTTTCCAAAAACACACGTGAACCGCGTCGGAGCTCACAGCTTCAGCATGTCGTAAATGAACTCAAGACACTCTGAAATTATTGTGAGGACATCGCCCTCACAGCCTCGGTTATTCTGACAACCTCGACTGCCTGATCAATGGTTATCGGGAACTCGATATTCTCGCGGACAGCAGCGAAGAGGTGTTTCCAGATGTGGTGCGTGTCGCAGCCGCATGAGGGAGCGACATCGAACGTGTTCTCGATCCACTGTAGTTTCTCCGTGTTGCCGAAGTCGTTGGAGATCGAGGGGGTGTCGGAAGTGGCTGAAATCTCGCTCAACTCGACTTCCGGGTCGAGGTGCTTCACAGTGATGGTCTTGCCATCGCTGGTGATGGCACCCTTGGTGCCGAAAATTATATATTCCGGCTCGGCGATCGCCGCCCCGCCACTTATCTCAAGATCAACGATCCTGCCGTTCTGCCCCTTCAGAACTATCTTCAGATGATCCTCGGCATCGCCGACTGCAGCGACCTTTTTCAGGTCGCCCCATATCGTGGCGACCGGCGATTCAAGGAAGCGAAGCGCATGCTCTATAATGTGCGGGCCCCAGTTGTTGAGCTGACCACCGCCGCATCCAACTATCGTCTGCCAGTCGTTCCTCCGCTGGTATCCGTGACGGCGAAGCTTGATCTCGTAGGGGTCGCCTATGACACCCGAGGCGAGTATTTCACTGATATGCACGAAAGCCGGCTCGAACCTCCGGTTATGGCGGCAGAAAAGCATTCCCGGACGACTTTCAGCCTCCGCCTTGAGCCTCAAGGCATCCTCATAGGTCAACGCGATCGGCTTTTCAAGAAACACGATCTTCCCGGCATTCATCGCCTGAATCGCATGCCCAACGTGGTCGGGGGAACGTGTCGCCACGGAAACAAGCTCGATGGCCTTGTCGGCAAGAAAATCCTCGGGGCAAGTGTAGGTCCTTGACCCGGGAACTTTTTCGGCAAACGCGTCGCAATGATCCTTCAAAATATCGCAACACGCGACTATCTCGAAGAGTTCCGGGAACTTGTTTATCTCTCCAGGATGCATCCCGTATCCGGCTCTGCCGGCACCCCATATGCCGACCTTAATCTTTTCCATATCGCTCCTCCTTTCCACGGCGGGAACATCTCCACATCCCGCAAGTTGGCAATTTGTCGAGCCAATTTCAAGACTATCCGTGGCCGCGCGGTTTATGCGGAGTTTTGAAACTGGCCCTGTCATAAACGATTCAACGCACAAAGAAACTGTCCTTTCAAATATCACAACAATCTCGATTTTCAAGATCAGAAGCTCCGCTTTCCATGGCAAAGCAAAAAAAATTTGAAAAACCAGGCCGAAGGTTTAAGGTAATAACCCTTGGCATAGGGTGCAGTTGAAAAACTAAAGTCAAAATGGCGTTGTGATGTTCGTAAAACTTTTCTGTTTGGAGCTAATTTCAAAACTCCACGTGAACCGCGCGGCAACAGGTGGTCTTGAAATTGGCACTTTGGCTTTATTCGCTTTTTTGCTGCTTGCCTCGCCTGTGTGCCTCGGCGCAGAAGCAGAAGAGGACGATGTCTCAGAAAACCCTAAGAATGAACGGAGAATTACCCCGGACATACAAAAGATCATTGACGAAATCAAGCTCCTCGATGAAAAGGAAGCCTTCAAAGCTCTCAGCGCCGCGGTATTGTCTGGAAACCTCAACAGGACGAGAGTGATACTCCACCTCAACCCGCAATTTCTCAATATGCAAGATTCCTTCAAGCAGACACCGCTCTTCAATGCCGCCTTCGCCAACAAGATCGAGATTGTGAGGTTTCTTGTCAGCAGGCGCGCCGATACCTCCATGGCGAACGTCAACGGCGACACCCCGATGCATGCCGCCGCAGAAAACGGATGGATCGAGGTGGTGGATTACCTCATATCAAAGGGCGCTTCGATCTATCTTACCAATAAAAACGGCGAGACCCCTCTCTTCAGAGCCGTATCTGGAGGGCATAAAGATGTCGCCCTCCTCTTGATAGACAAGGGACTCCTCGTCGACGGCATGGACCTCAAGCACAACACGCCGCTGCACAAGGCAGCGGCCAGAGGCGACTCCAAGATGGTGGATTTCCTCTTAAGCGCTGGTGCCGACAAAAACAAGAAAAACGCGGAGGGGCAGACCCCTTTCGATTTGGCCAACACCCCAAAAATTAAGGAGAGGCTGAGAGAAAAATGAAAAAGACGTTTCTTGCATTCGATCTGGGCGCTTCCAGCGGCCGCGGTATCCTGGGTACCTTCTCCAACGGAAAACTCGAGATCGAGGAGATCCATAGATTCGAGAACAGCCCGGTGGAGATCGAGGAAGCCCTTCACTGGGACATATCCGCGATATTCGCGGAAATCAAGGCTGGTATCCGCAAGGCGGTGGAAAAGTGCCCGGAGATATCCGGTATCGCCATCGACACCTGGGGCGTAGACTACGTACTCCTCAAAAACAACGGAGAATTTGCCAGGCTGCCCTACAACTACCGCGACTCAAGAACCGACGGGGTGCTCGACAAGTTCTTCGCTGAAACCATGTCCGAGAAGGAGGTCTACGCCAGCACAGGGATACAGAAGATGTTCTTCAACACACTGCCACAGCTTATCGCACACAACTCCGCCCACCCAGAGGATCTCCAGGACAGCAAGCTCATGCTTATGCCGGACGCCCTCACATACCTCCTTTGCGGAGATGTCGCATGTGAATACACCGATGCCAGCACGACACAGCTTCTCGACGCGGGGAAAAGAGATTGGGACTTCAAGCTGATAGAGAAAGCCCGCCTGCCTGCCTCGATATTCTCAAGAATCGTTCCGCCTTGCACTCAGGCAGGACTGCTTTCCCGGCAGCTTCAAAAAGAGCTCGGATGTTCCGAGATCCCCGTTCTCAGGGCGGGAAGCCACGACACCGCCTCGGCTGTCGCCGCAGTCCCAGCGTCATCCGCATCAGGATGGGCTTACCTCAGCTGCGGCACATGGGCACTCATCGGCATCGAGGCCGATTCCCCCTGCCTAACCATCCAGGCAATGAAGGCTGGATATACCAACGAGGGAGGGCTGAACAACAAGATCAGGATACTTACGAACATCAACGGCTCATGGCTGCTTCAGCAGACACGCAACACATGGAGGGATGCGGGCAGAGACATCCCGTTCATGGATATGGAGAAGATGGCCGCCGAATCCCCCGGGGGTAAATTCTTTATTGACCCCAACGACCCGGCATTCATGTCTCCCGGGGACATGCCCGCACGCATCAGGGAAAAATGCTCGCAGTCGGGACAGGGAAATATCCCAGACGATGCCACCCTGCTGAGATGCATCTACGACTCTCTGGCAAAATGCTTTGCCGACAAGCTCAGAGGACTGGAGGAGCTTCGCGGTGAGAAATACACCAGACTCCATATCGTCGGCGGTGGAACAAAGGACAAACTCCTCATGAGCCTCACCGCCAAGGCCACAGGCATCCCTGTTCTCGCCGGCCCCGTGGAGGCCACCGCCGTCGGGAACCTCATCGGACAAGCAATCGCATCAGGTCTTGTCAGCTCACTCGAGCAAGGCCGCGATATCGTCAGAAATTCATTCCCGGTAATCGAATACAACTAAAGACGGGCATTAATTGAGCTTAAAGGTTGCCCTAAAACGCGATTAGGGAGCCAGTTTCAAAACTCCGCGTGAACCGTGTCGGGAGCGCAGGCGCGGCAGACTGACACACCCGGAGGATGTCCAGTACCGACCCTGAAGTGACACTATCATCCCCAAATCTTCTGAGCCATTTTTGAACCTTGTTCAAAAAAATAAACCAAAGTGTCATGCTCCACTTCCGGCGGGATCGAATGATCCGAATGAACAATGTAGCCGCTGCCCGCATCCACTACAGGCCGTATCTTCTGCTCGAGTTCCCTGTCTATCTGCTTCCGGTCATTTGAGGCGATAATTCTGATGTCTATATTTCCGCAGAAGGATATCCTTCCCCCGAATGTCTTTGCAATCCGGGGCATGTTCATTCCGGCCTTTACTTCCATAGCCTGGAGACAGTTCATCCCCGCATCAACAAGTCCGGGGACCAGAGGCTCGACGAATCCGCAGGAGTGAACCATGACCTTCATTCCCCTGTCATGGGAGTATTTGAAGAGCCTGGCATGGCCGGGCTGCATGATGTCCTCATACATTTGCGGCGACATGAACGGACGTTCCTTAAGTCCCATGTCCTCATAGAACCACATGTAGTCGGGAAGTCCTTCTTCCTTGAAGAGTACATCAAGATGCATGATAGTGAAATCGGCAAAAGTCATAACCATGTCCTTTACCCAGTCCGGATCCAGAGCCATACCCATAAGCATATATTCGTGCCCGCAAACAGGATGCATCTGTTCAAACGGAGCGACTCCATGCCATCCGAAGGCCCGGCCTTCTTCGGCAGCCAGCTCTCTGGCCTTTCGGTAGCCCTCGAAGGGTATGCGGCGTCTGTCAACTTTGACAAGATGAGGCTTGATAAGCTTGTCCCACGCATTCCTTTCCTTCACTTCGAAATCAACATGTTCAGGAGTTCCGGACTGAGTTTTCCATGTGCGGAGAATCGCACCGTTGCTGTTTCTGTAAAGACGTGTTTCCGAATCCTCTTCTATAGTTTCGTCTCCCCGATCCAGATCGGCGCCGGAATTAAGCCAGCCGCCGCCACGCCAGCTTATGTCGAAATGAAGAACATGATCTTCATTTTCCTTGAGTTTCCCTTCAGCAATGTATTTTCGGGACGTTTCACCCCATAATCCGTCTCCGTGCGGAAACAAATCAACGGGCTTGTTAACAAGCGAATTCAGCATCCGTTCCTTGTGATTCATGATTTTGCTCCTTGACTGGCAGGAATTTTGTTTTCCATACATGAAGGGACATTACCTGCGATGAGAGCAAAGTTCTAGTCAGGAACATATAAAACTCGATATTTTTCCGCAAATCACCCCCTCGCTTCCGTTCCGGCACCGGAACGGGGGCGAGGGGGGCGTGAATAAGTATGAAAAGAGTCCGAACGGCACGGGCTCCGCCTGCCGCCCAAAGGTTTACGGCAGAGGCACAGCATGCGCCCCCAACGCGGTTCACGCGGAGTTTTGAAACTGGTTCCTTAATTCGATTCCGATTCCGAAATTAATCGAACATGTCTGGAGTGTAGAGTTTTTCGGTGGGCGACGTGGGCTTTGGCTGTTCAGCTTCGGCACCTTGCGCTGAGTCTTTCAGGGAGGCTTCGTCTCTTTCGCCAAGTGCGACGAGGTGATCCTCCACATCCCTGAGGAAGCTTTTCATATCGAGGCCGTTGGCGATATCTTTAATCTTTGCCCATTCGGGATTTTTTTTCCGCACAGTCGCGATATCGCTCCAGGAGGGATCGGGAAGCTTGGTGTCCAAGCGTATAAGCTCGATGTTTCTGCGAAGAATTTCGGAGGAACTGGCGACTTTTTCCCTTAGGGACGGGCTTGCGATTTGATCCCGGCCACGCAGCATCGCCTCGACTGATCCGAACTGGCCTATAAGCTTCGCCGCAGTCTTAGGCCCCACCCCGGGCAAGCCTGGGACGTTGTCTGAGGTGTCGCCGATCATCGCGAGATAGTCGGCAATCTGCTCCGGCATGACTCCGAACTTCTGAATGACCTCATTCACTCCGCGTCTTTCAAGGCCCTTGCCGCCGCTCTGTGGAACCAGCATCTCGACACGTCCGTCGACGGTCTGCGCGATGTCCTTGTCGGAGCTCACTATCCTCACGGCGAAATCTGCGAAGTTCGCAGCCAACGCCGCGATAAGGTCGTCCGCCTCGACTTTCTCGTGTTCGAGGACCGGGTAGCCGAAGGCGGCGATCATCGAGCGCAGTGCGGGAAGCTGCTGCCTCAGCTCCTCCGGCATGGGTGCCCGGGTGGCCTTGTAGTCGGGGTAAATACTCAAGCGCGCCTCGGGCCTGCCGAGGTCGTACACCACAGCACCGTAACGGGGTGAAAAGTCCTTCTCCAAGAGCAGCAAAAAACGGGAAAACGCGAAGACAGCGTTGCTGAAGTCACCCTTCGAGCTGCTCATCAAGGGCAGAGCATAGTATCCCCGGTATATCTGGGCGTAGGCATCTATCAAGTACATCGTGTCTTCCATGGGTTACTCCTCCTTTGCGTTATCGGCATTGTTCAGTTTGTCGAACCATATTGCTGCCTCCTCCCTCCTCGGCGCATGCCCGCCGGATTCGAAGACTTTGGACTCCAGCCGGGAAAACTTCTTCGACTCCATGAATCTCAACGCCTCCATCCCTTCCCCGATAGCGGTGTTGAAACCCCTCCCGACTATAACCTCATGGTCGTTGCGGCTCCACAAAATGTATACCGGGATATCACGCCACGTGACGAGATGCTCGATCGGGCTGAAATCCCTCCCGTAAAAATTCGCGCTCCTCAGACAAAATGCAGTGAAATACTCAGGGAAACAAGTCGCAACATACCATGTCGCCGCGCCGCCGCCGCTGAAACCAGTATGTAAAACATGACGTCCGTCTATCCTCAAATTGGCAAATGCATTTTCAAGTATCTCGCCAAGCATCTCTTTCTCGACGGCGATTTGCCGCCTCTTCTCGTCGTTGTCGGAGGCAATATTCGTGGCGCATGCATAAGACGGCGCGATGACTATAAACCCGTGCTTCTCCGCCAGATCCCCCCATTGCCTGATCTCATCTACCCCGTCGCTGTTCGCCCCGTGCGCCGCCACGACAAGCGGGAGGCCGTCAGACTCGAAATATCTCCCCGGGATATAAACCCCGAAACGGTTTTTGTTGTATCCGGCACCCTTGCGGGCTCTGTAGATTCTCTCCCCCCTGGAAGGGCGGATCGAACCACCGAATGAAATCAAATACAACCCGACAACCACACACAGCACGGCAGACAAAGACAATGTCCACGCGACAGTCCTTTTTTTCAGCGTCTTCACCGGCAGGCCTCAAAATTATCATTCAAGCTCTACAGAATATCATACATTCAGGCTGGAAACAAGCCCGTGACAGGCTCCTCGGCAAAAAAAAAATGCCTTTAGAGAGCCAGCTCCAAAACTCCGCGTGAACCGCGTTGGGAGCGCAGGCGCGGCAGACGGTGCTGCGAAATGGCTGGTGCATACCCGAAACTGGCTTGACTCACATCCCATTGAGAACTATCTTTGCGGCATGAGAACATTGAGTAAGTCATGTGTTTTGAACAACGGGATCGAAATGCCGGTCTTTGGCCTTGGGGTTTACCAGTCACTTGGTGAATGCTGCGTCAGGGCTGTCCGGCATGCGCTGGACACTGGTTACCGTCACGTTGACACCGCAAGTTTCTACGGCAACGAGCGTGAGGTCGGCAAGGCCGTCAGGGAAAGCGGCTTGCCGCGCGATGACATCTTTGTCGTGACAAAGCTTTGGAACAGCGACCATGGCTACGACCGGGCGTTGAAGGCCTTCGGGAAAAGCCATGACCTCCTGGGTATCGGCGTGGTGGACCTCTACCTTATCCACTGGCCCGTGACTGAAGGCAGGAAGGAAAGTTGGCGTGCACTCGAGACGATTTATCAGGAAGGCCGCGCACGCTCGATAGGCGTGAGCAACTATACCGTCGAGCACCTCGAAGAGCTCCTCAAACACGCAAAAGTCCCGCCCGCCGTCAACCAGGTCGAATTCCACCCATGGCTATTTCAGAAAAAACTCCTCGAATTCTGCCGCGCAAACAACATCATGCTCGTGGCCTACAGCCCCCTCACCAAGGGCGAAAGGCTGAATGACCCGGAACTTGCGGAAATCGCGGCCAGATACTCCAAAACCCCTGCTCAGATACTTTTACGGTGGATCCTTCAGCACGACATGGGTGTCATACCTAAATCCTCCAACCCACGCCGTATCGAAGAGAACGCTGATGTCTTCGATTTCGATTTGTCTATGAGTGACATGGCTTTGCTCGACTCGTTCGACCGCTCATACCATTGCACATGGGACCCCACTGGGGAGCCATGAGTTTCTCGCGTTGAAGTTTCTCCACAGAGCCAATTTCAAAACTGCCCGTGGCCGCGCGGCTTGCCATTTCGGATGCGAGGCCACGCCGATGCGGAAGCGGGCATACCTGTATGGTCTGTCCCGACCGCTCCGGCGTGGCATTCGCGCCAAAAGAGCTTGCCGCCCACAGGGTTGGGACGGAGGCAAGGCATGCGCCACGGCGAAATGGCGGGCACAGACAGCTTCGGGTATGCACCAGGCATCTCGCCGCACCGTCTGCCGCGCCTGCGCTCCCAACGCGGTTCACGCGGAGTTTTGAAACTGGCTCCATATATCGAGCATTTTTTCATATCGGTCGAGCGCCATGCCGGTGTATATGCAGTTGCTGGTGCCGAAGATGTATCCTCCTCCAGGGGAACCCTGAGAGAGCGCTCTGTTCACGTCTGCGGTGACCTCATCTTCCGTCCCGGTCTGCAAAAGTGCGCAGTTGACGTTGCCGATCAGACATACTTTTCCACGGGTGATCTCCTTTACCTCGGCCAAATCCACTCCGCCCTGCGGGTCCAGGCTGTGCAGCGCATGGGGTTCCGCGGCAAGCAAGGCATCGAGTATAGGCATGATATTCCCGTCGGTGTGCTTGATGACATAGAAACCCATCTCCCGGTACGCGGACACCAGATTGGCCAGATAAGGGGCGACAAACTCGTCGAACATCGCCGGCGAAAGGAAGGGGTTGTCGTTGAAGCAATAGTCGGCACACAGACAAAATCCGTCAACGGTTCCCCATTCCTTTATTCTCCGGGCCCTGTTGACAGCTCCTTCGACCCTGGCTTTTGCATCGTCCTTCATCTTCTCGGGCTCGTCAGCTATTCGTGATATGAACTCCATCATCCCGCTTCCGTCGGGCAGTGAGTATGTCGCATCGCCGTGCAGGGAGATGAAGTAGTCCAGCCCTGAAAGCTCGCGTGCCTGCTCTATGGATAGCCGCGTGTCTTCATCCGACCATCCCGCTGGAGAATGGTACAGCGTCCCGGATTGGTCGAAACGCGAGGCAACCGACACATGCAGGTCCGCGACATCTCTGCGGTGAAGAACCCTCTCCGCTTCAGACATCTGATCCCATTGTCTGTAGTTCCGCTGTGAGGGGTGTACCCGGCCGAACGCCTCCATCGTAAGGAAAAACGCCAGCTCAAAGTGCGGCGGCCTCTCCGGGTTGTCGCCAAGATTTAGCGCGTTGATAAACGATTCTCTCGGAGTCATCCTGTCGCTCCTTATTGGTAAATATTCAGGAAACTAAAGCCAATTCCAAAACTCCGCGCAGGCACAGGAATTCTTTAGACTGGCTCAACTGCCGATAAATATAATCCCCTCGGATAATCTTGCAACCCCATCTTCAGACCCGTGGTCAGCGGTAGTGCCAGTGGATTGCTGGACGATCTCGCGGGAACATGTCGGACGGATAAAGATGCCGTCCGTGAAGACGAACAACGGCGCAATGGTTTTCGAGCTAGAACATTTAACAGAGGAGAAGCCATAGAGGATAAATGGATTTCAAAGGTCAGATATCATTAACCTCCGGGAAGTTAAAGTGGCACCATATTTAGAAAGATGAAGGGGTTTCAATCTGTCTGTTTCGGATAACGAGAACGGCGACGAGAACGGATTACGAGTAAATTCGAGTCGTCAACCACTATCGTCGCCGCTCTCGTTATCCGAGACAGACAGAGCCAGTTTCAAAACTCCGCGTGAACCGCGCTGGGGCGGCAAGCTCTTTTGCCGCGAATGCCACGCCGGAGCGGTTTGGCAAAGGATTATTGCCATCTGACGGTGGTGAGCCCCTCTGTTGCTGCGGCCGGTATATCGGCGGCTTCGGAGAATGTTGCCCATTCGAAGGAGAGGGTTCTGGCCGCGAGCCTGTCGAGATCGTTGTCGCCGGAGGAGAATTCCACGGTGATTCTCGGGAACATGGCCGATTCGCTCTTCCGCCAACGGAGGACGGTGTCAGCGATCTCGTGGTCTTTTCTTTGAGTCACCATGGCCCTCATCTGTCCTGGGTTCCTGAATATCTGGGGGAGTATTTGGCCTTTTGCGGTCAGCCAGAGCGGGAAGACGGCGGGTTCAGTTTTCTCCCGGAGCGGAGGTGCGGGGACACCGGCCGGCTCGAACTGCCATAGCCGGGCGATTTTGTCCCTCTCGCTCTCAGGCAGCTCGGGCAAAGGTACAAACGAGCCGCCTGAGGCATCGGCTGCAGGGTACGGGGAGATCATGAGCTTCTCGTCGGGTGGGACAGCAAGAGGTATGGAGATACTGAAACCGTGTCTGCGGTTTGGAGTCACCATTATCATTGAATCCATTATTTTCATCCACGCGAGCAGATTTCTTTCCTCCAGGGAAGGATTTTCAGTGCCGACCGGGAGCATCGCGACGTATCTGGCATCCTCCGAACGCTTCTCGCTGAGGTCGGAATGCTCCGTGAAAAACATAAAGGCGGAATGCGCCAAAACCGTCAGCATCCCGGCCAGGAAATACCTGAGTGCGATTCTCCAGCGGGACTCTTTCCTGGCGACCTCACCTGTCGGAGCCATAGTCTATCTCCTCCTTGCCCTGAGCATCCATGGTCGCGACATACACGTTAAGCCCCAGCGACCTGGCAAGCGACATGATCTCGACGACCACGCCATAGGTGGTTTTTCTGTCGGCGCGTATGATTACAGTGTCCGCATTCCATTGCTGCTTGCATTTCTGAAGCTGCTCGGCGAGGATGTCCCATGTCATAGGGGTGTCATTGAAGTATAAGGTGTTGTTTCGGTCAATGGACAAGACCAGCTTGTTCACGCTTGTCTGGCTGCTGACGACCGCGCCCGGAAGATTGACCGTGATGCCGGAAACCTGGACAAAGGAGCTGCTTAGCATGAAGAAGATGAGAAGCAAAAACACGACATCAACCATGGGTGTCATGTCAGGACGACCGGAAACGACGGAGAGCCTGCTCCTGAAGACCCTCCTCTCGCCGATTCTTCTTTGATCAGGACTCATTTTTCAGCTTGTCCTTGTTATGCACGAAGAAATGTATTATCTCCGACGAGGCCTTCTCCATGTCCAGGGTGATGGACTCGATCCTCGAGACCAGATAGTTGTATGCGATGAAGCATGGGATGGCAACACACAACCCTGCCGCGGTGGTGAACAGCGCCATGCCTATGCCGTTTGCCAGCTCGCTCGCGTTGACCATCGCGCCGCGGCTGGTTATGGTATGGAACACCTCGATCATCCCGAGCACGGTGCCGAGCAAGCCGAGAAGGGGGGTTATGTAAGCTATGGTCGCGAGTATCTTCATTTTGGCTTCCAGCCTGGGGATTTCGCTCAGGCCGGCATCGTCTATTGCCTGCCTGAGGTTCTCGTCGCCCTGCTCGAATGCAAGTATCGCGGCCCTTAGCACATGTGCAGCCGGGCCAGGGGTGTCGTCGCAGAGGCTTATCGCCTCAACAATATTGTTCCTCCTCAGCACGTTGACCAAGCCTCTGACAAGGTCTCCGACATTGATCTGCACCCTGTGGAGGTAAAACAGCCTCTCGAGGAAGATGAACACCGCCAGCAAGCTGCATACGAGTATAAGCCACATGACAGGGCCGCCTTGCTTCATGATTTCCAGAAACATAATACACTACTCCTTAAGTTTGAATCTTTCGCTGATTTCCTTGATTTTCCTTTTATGGTCCTCAACCGGTGGGATATTCAAGTTTACAAGTGTTTTGTAAAGCATGATGGCGGCCTCGGCCGACTCCGGGTTATTTTTTGCGAGATACAGCCTTGCCGCGGCGAGGACCGACTTGACGAACCAGACGGAGTTCTGGGCGATTGCGATGCCCTCCTCCCTGTCGAGCTCGTGGTTGTATATCGCCTCGTGGAATTTGGAGAGAGCCTTGCCGTTGTCACCGAGCAGCTCCTCGCACCTGCCGAGCTTGTACAAAGCCTGGTCCCTGAAAATCATGGGGAGGTGTTTCCCCTCGATCACTTGGGAATAGAACTTGGATGCCTGAAGGTAGTTTGTCCCGTCCGGGGTTTTCCAACCCAGTGCGAAGTAGCAGTCGCCGGCCCTCCCCAGCGCGGCGGTCTCGAGAAGAGACCCGGGCCTGCCCTCGGCAGCTCGCTTGAAGAAGGGGATGGCCTTGTCGAACTCGCCCTGCCTCGAGAATATCTCCCCCCTGAGAAAGAGCCCGTCGTTTACCTCCGCCGAGTCGGGATACTTCTCGGAAAGCTCGTCCAGTGCCTGCATTGCCTCGGTATCCCTTCCAGCCTTGAAATATACATTTGCCATCTCATAGACTAGCCTGGGGGCTGCCCGGTCGTCCCCGGCGCTGCCGACAAGCATGCTCCTCAGCAGACCGAGGGCGTTGTCGTATTCCTTGGAGGAGGCATAGTGGTCCGCTAGAAGCATCCCGCCGTGGAATGCGAACTGGGATGTCGGATGGTCTCTCAGCAGCGTGTTGACATCCTCGATCGCGTTTTCGTAGGAGGCATTGAAGAAGTTTATATGCATTCGCCTGTACAGTGCGTTGGGGATCAGTATATGTGTGGGGTATTTGCCGATCAGTTGTGAGTAGCTTTCGATTGATTCGGAATCTTTCCCGTTACCGAGGGCGATCATTCCCTTCTCGAATAGCGCCCGCGGGGCATAGACGTGGTCCGGATAGCTTTCCGCGAATTTCCCAAACTGCTCCTCCGCCTGCTGCCCCTGCATGGAGTTCTTGAGGGCAAGGGCGTAGAGGAAAGATACCTCGGCAACGTATTCGCCAGAGGAATATTCCGTGAGGAAATGCTGGATTTTGGCGACGGTCTCTTTGTGTTTCTGAGTGTTCATCAGCGACTTGACCTGCATGAAAAGTGACTTTTCCCTCCAGTCCTTGAAAGTGATCGCGGTTTTCTCGAAAGCGGCAGCGGCCTCCTCATATTTTGACTGGATATAGAGGAGCTCGGCAAGCCCGTAGACTCCCTCGCCGCGTGTTTTCTCGTCTTTTGCCGAGGACACTATGAAATCGAACATCTCCTGGGCTTCCTGATAGCGTTTGAGTATGATCAAAATTTTTGCGGCGGAGCGGGCGGCCTCAAGCTTCGCAGACAACTCGGCGTTTTTGTCGGCAATCAGGGTGGCGTAGACCTGCAGGGCGTCGTCAGTCTTCTGGCCGTCTGCGTAAAGGGTGGCCAGTCTGAGTCTTATATTATTGGAAATATGTGAGTTAGGATAGTTTTTCAGGAATTTTTCTCCGGTGGCCACAGCGGCTTTCATGTCGTTGGTGGCCACGGCGGTGTTGATGATTTTGACAAGAGTCTGCTGCCTGTCGAACTCGGAGCTGGCAAAAAGCACTGCGTCATTGAGTATGAGGAGAGCCTTTGCGAAATCTTTCTGCTGCAGGTATGCGTCCGCCATGGCGGTAGAGAGCATGAACCACAGCGGGTCGGCCCCGATCGCATCCTTGCGGATATCGGCATATGAATCCGCGGCCTCGGTGGTCTTGCCCTCTCTGATGAGGATAAGTGTGGATATGATTTTGCCGTATGAGGATTTGTCCTCTGGGAGCAAGGCGATTATCGTCCTCGCACGGGTGTAGTTGTCAGACATTAGAAGCGCAAGGAGTCTTTTGCGTATGGCATCCATTTGCCATTTTGAGTTCTTCCCGGCAAACTCGAGCAATGCATATGTCTTCTCCGCCTTCTCCCACTGAAGTGCCCTTGCCTGGGTCGTGCCCAGGGCATCGAGAGTCTGCAGGTACAGCTCGGAGTTCTCTTCCAGCCTGTTGAGCAGTTTGGAGAGGGTATCTGCGGCCTTGGTGAGGTCTCCGGAGCTGATCTGTATGTTCCCGTCCCAATATGACATCCGGTTGCGCAGGATTTCATCGCCTGAGATGGTTGTGGCGAACGAAGTGGCCATCCTGTTGAAAACTTCGCCGGCGGCCAAGGCGTTCCCAGATCTGACATGTGTGGCTATGAGGCATTCGGAGGCATCGATCTGAGCACTGAGGTTGCCGTCTGCGGCCGCCTCTTGCCGGTATGTCTCGTAGAACTTGACCGCGAGCTCGTAGATGCCGTCCGCAAAAGCCCTGTCGCCAAGCTGGCGCGTGCGGTAAACCTTGGCGGCAACAGGCTTTTCCTCAGCTGTGGCGACCAGGCCGCAGAGAAGCGGCAATGCCACGAGGCAAAATACCAGAACCGTTTTCATGACTCCGCGTGAACTGCGTTGCGAGCGCAGTTTGCTCCTCCGGTTCAAACCTTTGGTCGACAAACTTTTTTGGCGCGATTGCCACGCCGGGGCTGTCGGGTCAGACCAGGCAGGCATGTCCGCATTCTCGTGGAGAATTGAAATTGGCTCTTGAAATCGGCTCATCGGTTTTTGGTCAAATGTTTGTGCTTATTGGCTAAATAGGAAAAGTATCTACAGGATGCCTTTTGTCGATGGGATACATTGAACTCTAGGGTCGACTCTGGTGGCTTGATCGAGGGCTTTGGCGAAGGCCTTGAACAAGGCCTCGAAAGTATGGTGCGTCTCCTCGCCCTTAAGTTTCTGAACATGTATGTTCATGCCGGCCTTTACGGACAGAGCCTGGAAGAACTCATGGAAGAGCCTGGTGTCCATGTCTTTTATGTGTGATGACGGCGGCAGAAGGTCATAGACCAGGAATGGTCTGCCCGAGAGATCGAGGGAGACGAGGACCAGAGAGTCGTCCATCGGCACGACGGCCCATCCGTATCGGCAGATGCCTTTTTTGTCGCCGAGAGCCTTCGATATTGCCTCACCCATCACGATGCCCATATCCTCGACGGTGTGATGGCAGTCGACCTGGATGTCGCCCGATGCCCTGATCTCGAGGTCGAACAAACCATGCCTGGCGAAGAGCTCGAGCATGTGTTCGATGAATGGTATCCCACAAGAGATTTTGCTTTTGCCTGACCCGTCTATGTTTATTTTCACGCTGATGTCGGTCTCTTTGGTCTTCCTCGATACGCTGGCGGTTCTGTCGCTCATCAATATAACTCCTTAATTTTGGCTATACCCTGATCTCGTCCATCCGGGTGGTGTCCAGTATGTCGCGATTCTCTGCGAGCAGCGGGTTGATCTCGGATTCGATGAATTCCTGCACCTGTTCCGGCGCCCTGCCGATGAAGCCGGAAGGATTGACTATATGCTCCATATGGTCTGCGATTCCCGCAAACAAAGGGTCGTTTTTGAGCCTTTCCAAAAGGTCGTTGTCGGCGGCATGCTCCTTGACCTGCCTTGCGGCGGCCATGGAGTGCACACGTATGGTTTCATGAAGCTGCTGCCTGTCGCCTCCTTGCTTCACCGCCTCCATCAAGATATTTTCGGTGGCCATGAAGGGCAGCTCCTGCCTGATATGTCTTGCGATGACCCCAGGCCAGACCACTAGTCCTGCCGTGATGTCGGCGAGAAGAGACAGCACGGCATCAGCGCCGAGAAATGCCTGCGGGAGCGAGAGGCGGCGGTTCGCCGAGTCGTCAAGAGTCCTCTCGAACCATTGGGAGGCATGTGTATGTGCGGCGTTTTCTGTGAGGCTGATGACGAATCTGCTGATTGAGCATATTCTTTCGCTGCGCATGGGGTTTCTCTTGTAAGCCATTGCGCTGGAGCCGATCTGTTTTTTACCGAAGGGCTCCTCGACCTCCTTGAGATTGGACATCAGACGCAAGTCGCCTGCGAACTTGTATGCGGACTGCGCGATGCCCGACAGCACCGAAAGCACATAGTAGTCCAGCTTGCGCGTGTATGTCTGGCCACATATCAGAAGCAAGTTGTCAAACCCCATCTCCTCGGCGATCATTCGGTCAAGCATCTTTACCTTGTCTCTGTCGCCTTCGAACAAGGCCATGAAACTGGCCTGTGTGCCCGTGGTGCCCTTGACTCCCCTGAAGGGCAGGCGGGCAAGTTCAGTGTCAAGACGGAGGAAATCAATCAAAAGATCCTGGAGGTACAGCGAGAATCTCTTGCCCAGCGTGGTGAGCTGCGCCGGCTGGTAGTGGGTGAAGCCCAGCACAGGAAGATTCTTGTGCTCAAGTGACAAACTCGTGAAATTCGCAATCACCTTAAGCAGCTTTCCCCTGATTATCCTGAGGGCATCCCTTATCTGCACCAGCTCGGTGTTGTCGGTGACATAGCAGCTTGTGGCCCCGAGATGGATGATCGGGCGTGCCAAGGGGCACAGGTCGCTGAATATGTGGATGTGGCTCATGACATCATGCCTGAGCTCGGCCTCCTTTCTGGCGGCGGCATCGAAGTCGATGTCGTCCAGATGTGCCTCCATCTGGGTTATCTGCTCGTCGCTGATATGGAGCCCCAGAGCCTTCTGCGCCTTTGCGAGGGCGAGCCAAAGGCGCCTCCATGTGGAGTGTTTTTTCTGATCCGACCAGTTGGCATTCATCTCCTTGCCCGCGTAGCGGGAGGAGAGCGGGTTGATGTAAACTTCGTGACTCAATCCATATTTCCTTGAAATATTTTTCCTTTTTCGCTTGCGATATGCTCAATATACTGTTAAAAGTAACGGTTTCACTCTCTAAAAGAGAAAACAACGCGATAAAGTAAAAAAGTTATGCCCGTTTCAAAAAGCAGCCGCAGTGTGGTCTATGGCATTTTGATCAAGGTTCAAAACCTGAATGCCACCAGATCCTTCTACAGGGATATCCTTGATCTGGGCCCTCCGGTGATGGACAGCAATTTCTGGGTCGAGTTCAAGATAGGTGAGCATGCCTCGCTCATCCTCGAGCAGGCTTCTCCAAACGAGAAGATGCCCGAGGGGCTCGGCAGGATATCGTGGGTATGCAATGTCAAGGACTACGACACGACTGTGGAAAGGCTGGGGAAGAACGGGTTTGAACCTGTTGTCGAGGAGGAGGAGAGGCTCGGCAAGAAGGTCATACAGTATCTTGACCCCGAAGGCAATCCTTTCATGC
>JAFGFR010000136.1 GCA_016930955.1 Victivallales bacterium
ACCGTGAACCGTGAACCGTGAACCGTGAACCGTGAACCGTGAACCGTGAACCGTGAACCGTGAACCGTGAACCGTGAACCGTGAACCCTTTCAACATATCGCTGACAGTCGGTCATTGAATTGTCTGAGATATTCATTTTTTCCGGTTTCGGAAAGGAAAGAACGTGCTACGATCGCCTCTGTCTTATCGCGGCTCAGCGCGCAACGTGAGACAAGGCGCTCAGCTCGTATGCTTTTTATCCCGAATATTTCCGCAAGCTTGAGGAAATCCTCGGCCCAGTAGAATCCATTGTCCCTGAAAAATCTTGATTCATAGCTGTCAAACATGTCGAGCGCTGTCCTTGACTCCTCCGAGAAATGCATCGAGGTGCAGAGCAAGTCATAGGCCGGGGTCAGCACATGGTCTGAGTTCTCCGACATGAACAACGAAAAATTCTTCAGATGCGCATCGCCATTGGAGAATACATAGTTGAAGAGCAGAAGTGCGAAAAGTTTTTCGACCTCGACCTGATAAGCTGGGCAGAAGCGACGCAGTATTCTTCCCAGCTCCTCGCAACTGCAATTGTATTTGTAGTCCTTGCCATGTGTCCCCTCGGCCCGCCCGCCCAACTGGCAGAAGTCCTCCTGGGGGATCTTCACGCCGCCATGCCGGTCAAAACGCCTGGTCAGGTATGCTGGTTCCCCGTCCTTTAAGAACACAAGCGCGTTGACGGCGGTCGAGATGCCGAACACCTGTCCGGCAATCTGCATCGTAAGATGCTCGTTGGCAGGGATGTCCTCCCGGAAAGCGGGAATCACAGCGGAGGGGATAGGCTTCAGGATGTATTCGCCATCTTTCTCGGCCGGGACGAGCTCTCCATCGCAAAGCCGCAAGGAAATCTTGTCCTGGACACCGGAAATTGACATGTGCCGCGCCTGTCTGACCTGTTCGTTGACAATGTCGCGCCGGGAATACGGAAGACGGAATGGGAATCTTTTGTTGCCGCCGGCAAGACGGCACCTGGCGGCGGGAGAAAATCCCTCATGGGGAATCTCCTTCAACGTACTCATGCAGCGGAACCTCATTCGCTGACCCCCCTCCGGATTGTCACAGCACCGATACAATCCTCGCCACACGTGGCAATCAACCTCCCGAATTGGTCGGATTCGTCAATCCTGAGACTTCTGCATTGAAGCTCCTTCGCGCGCCCCTCCGCCAGAAGCCCGTAGAAAAACGGGAAAAGGACGCTTGACAGATAGGGTTCTTTCCGCTTGGGCATGGTAAGGCTGACAGGGCATGTTCCCTTTTCAAGCAGATATTCCCGGTCATACGTGAAACTATACTTCATGCTCTTTCCATCCGCCATCTCCTCGATACGACCGGCATGGCGACCATTAAAAAAAACTTCCGCAGCCCTTTTACGCATGGCCAATGCCTCCTCCAGGCGCAGCCTTCACACTCGACTTCACCCCAACACTCAATTCCATCCCCAAGGCCTCAAGGACACGGTTCAGAGACTTAAGGGTGGGATTGCCCTTGCCGGATTCTATATCGCTCAGTGCATGAACAGAGATTCCACATATCTCACTCAAGCTCCTCTGGTCAACTTTCAGAAGAACCCTGCGCATCCTGATCAATCGTCCTATTTCTGCTGTATTCATCATAATGAACCATATCCTTTCCCGACATGCCCCCATGCTGCAAAAACCATCCTTTTATTCAACATAATGAATATTTTGCATTTTGCAAGGTGACAAAGGAATTTCCAGCGTTTTTTTACGGCAAGGCTGATGGAATTACAACGGAACTATTCCCGTGATTCACCGTCATAAATCAGTTGACATGGATGTCAGGGGGCACTGAAAACCGACGGCGCAGCCGTCCTTCGGAGTGCTCTGTGTCAGCAGAGCTTTAAGATGCCAAAGCGGCGCTGACCAGCCTTCGCCAAGGCTCCGGCTAGGCTTGCACGCCGCACTCCAAAAGATGCTCCGCATCAATGCATTACAGCAACACAGCATTACTGCACAACCCGTCTTCGCCGTATACAGTCAAGCTTCGCCGGGCAGGCCGATTACCGCTCCCTAATGAAACCAATGAAACTACCCCCTCACACCGACCAGACAATTATAATACGATTAGCAAGAGCCAGTTTCACCTTATCTTAAGGGTGAGCAGAGCGCAAAGCGCAAATATCCCAGCGAGTATCCAAAACCGCACGACTATCTGCGTCTCTCTCCAGCCCTTTCTCTCGAAATGGTCGTGTATCGGGGCACGGAGAAAAATCCGTTTGCCTCTGGTCTTGTAGCTGAGCACCTGCAACATCACCGAAATGCATTCCATAACGAAGACCCCGCCGACGATGATGAGGGTCAGCTCTTGCTTGACGAGCACCGCGACGAGGGCGATTGTACCCCCGAGGGCCAGGCTTCCTGTATCGCCCATAAACATTGATGCAGGATGGCAGTTATACCACAGGAACCCGATGGAAACGCCCGCTATGGCGGATGCGAATACCCCCACCTCGCCCGCGCCGGGGATGTAGGGGATGTGCAGATGCTCGGCGAAGATGCGGTGTCCGCAGAGATACGCGAAAGCCGCATAGGCCAGCGCGGCAAATATCATGCAGCCGACCGCCAGACCGTCCTTGCCGTCAGTGATGTTGACAGCGTTCGACGCGCCGATTACGGCAAGAATGCCCAGTGCCAGAGCAACAGATGCCCCGACTGCACCGGTGAGGACAGGGTCCTTCAGAAAAGGCACCATGACAGTCCACATGTAGGGTTCCCCTGTAGGAATGCTGAAGACGAAGGTCACGGCACAGAGTGCTATGGCGCACTGGAAGGCAATCTTAAGTCTCGCGGATATCCCGTCCCTCCTGCGCAGGACAACCTTGGAATAGTCGTCCAGGAAGCCCAAGCCGCCCAGCGCGAGCAAGGTGCCCAGAAATACAAGCAGAATCGGGTTTCCAGGGTTGCCCCAGAGCATTGCGGCTACAACGATTGAAAGTATGATCAGCACCCCTCCCATGCTAGGGGTGTGTTCCTTGCTGTAGTCAAGTTGCTCGTCGGGGACGAGATCCTTGAGCCTCAACGGGGCACTGGCGTTTAGGCGCGTCAATACCCTAACTGTCAGAGGACCCAGCGCAACCGCAAGCAAAAGCGAGGTGAACGCGGCCCCCGCAGCACGGAAAGTTACGAAGCTGAAGAGCCTCAAAGGCCCGAACAGTTCCTCATAGTCTTTAAGATAGTAAAGCATTTGCTGTGCCCTAAAAAGTTTATTTCGGGGTAGTACTGGACAGCTTTCGGGCGCCCACCGCTCCCCCGCCACATGCCTGCCGCGGCACAGTTCGAAGGGGGATCCCCGGCTGCCCTCCACTTGCCACCCGCTGGCTATACGTAGGCAGATCAACGTGTGGCAATTAGCCTGCCGGGAACATGGAAAAGATATCCATCCCTACTCTTTACTTATCCACAAGCCTTCTTCATCGCTTCAATTACACTGGAATCACCAATTGCATCCTGCAATCTGCCATACAAACCTTTCTCACCTCCGGGGCACTGCCACCATCCGGGGTGATAGAAATTTACTACAACACGATCCCCATGCATATGCACCTGCCTGGATATCTCACGGATTGTATTGTTACCATCGTAAATTGCGTGATAAGGCGCAAACGTCCCACCACAAAGAACAACCTGAGGATCAATTGCGTCAATCTCTCTTTTCAAGTATTTCTTATCTTTAACTGCGTAATTAAGAATATCATTCTTTGATGATCGCGAAGTCCCCTTTTCCTTCTTTATGTTTACATATGCGACATTGGAAAGGCACCAACCTCCTTGATGGGCGCACAGCTCTTCTTCGCTTGGGAAGTCATAGATATGTGAAGTGAGACATACCTTATCTATGAGATACTTCCATCTCGCAAGGTTGGGGAAGAACTTAGAGTTAGTACCGCCACGGATATCAATAGGACAGTCTATGCCCCAGTCATCAGAGTAGTTCTCTCTTAACACAAAAATTATTCGTGGGGAGTGAGCCTCCCAATGGTTCTCTCCAATCACGCCATCCTGAAAGAACCCATCATATTCCCTTTCTGCCTGCCATTCCTTGAACAGTTCTTTCAGCTTTGCATTTGTCTTCAACATTTTTCCTCCTTAAAATTGTGTTTCCGCTAAAATATTGCATTTAATATTTCAAGCGTTTATCTCGGCAAAGAACTTGTCTATGTGCCCAAAAACGCCAGCTTCTTTCCATATCCCCAGACGGGAAATAAACTCAGTCTTGACTCCAAGGAAAAGATCGCATGCATCAGTCATCCCATCGGTCTCGAATTCAATCATCGGGATAAGTTCTGCCGGAGCCAATCTTTTCAGCACAGCACTGAATTCGTCATACTTCTTGGTTAATTCCGGCGAGTCCTTGAAGTATTGCTCAGCAGGTGGCAAGTTCAGCGATATACTTATAGTTGGGCGTTTGAAGCCAACGGCAAGAGGATTGTGAGAAGTGACCTTATAGCCGAAACTAATCCACAAAGTCAAAGAAAGGAGCCCCCACTTGCCAGTTCGGAACGATTTCCCCTTGCTTGGATGAAAGATGTAGCAATAAGAAATCGTATTAGCCGGTGAGTTGAGCCTGGCATGGTCATAGTCAATGCCGAGCTTCTGGAATATCGCTTGATCGCGAAAAATCGGATGAGTGATCTGTTGCAAATTTCTTCTGAATTCCTGGGTATCATTATTGAAGCTAACCAAACTACTGAATTTGAATTCATTAATGCAAGACGGCCACTCAAAAAACTCGCAGCCTAATTCTGTTATTTTTCTGACAACCTCATTCTTTTCCTTGAGCGCTGGGAATTCCTCCGAGTCGAAAGGATACTTCTCTATAAGTTTCAGTACATCATCCCAATAAAAATGCCCATCTATAAGAGGAGAGAGCTTCTCCATGTCATCATAGAATGTGCCGCTCTTTGTGATCATGACAATACTTGCATCCATACCAGGGGTACTGCGGTAATCCTCTAAGAAGCGGGCGTACCTTTGCATCTGTTTAAGGTGTATTATATCACCAACTTTGTTCTCGATGCACAATAGAAAGGTGTCTCCGGCTTTGTTTTTACCTTCCAACTTCACATCGAACCTCAATACTCCGTCTATGTCATGGTCATGATTTTCGCTGTGCACGCGGAATGTGTAATCCGTGAAATCAGTCCGAACACGGTCCTTGATTTTGCTGTATATATTTTGAATGAAAGAGCAGCGGAAACTTTCCGACTTTCTTAAAAGCCCTGCAAACATTTCCGTCAATAGTTCTTCCTGTGATCTTTGATGCCCATAATTGTTCGTAGTCATTGCTTGCCTCCATTATATTTATTGATTGCGGTTCTCATTTCGGGAATATATCGTCCGATATCAGATTGTAAAGCTATTACAGCTTCGGTGATATCCGTCTTCTCGAAAATTTCTTTGACAGGCATTTGGGCGTTGACATAGCGTCCTTTTTTTAGCAGCATCAAGTATGATCTGCTCACCTTGATGCCGAGACTGGCGACGACATGATACAAATACGCCACATATTTGATGTCATTCTCGTGGAGATGCGAGGTGGACTTCACTTCGATCATGTCCCATCCGCCGTCGGAGCCAGGGAGCATGATATCGGGACGGGCGTAGCAGCGCTCGAACTCGAAGCCCAGTTCGAATAAGGGTATGCGCTTTTCCCTTATCAAGCGCATCGAATTCTCAAGGTGGCCATGGTAGCTCAATTCCCTCGCATCCTCGAAGCCGTCGGGATACAGCTCATGCGCCTTCCTGTGCATCTCGTGGCCAAAGCTCAAGAGCTTGAGTTCCTCAGCCGAGCGCGGTGGCAAGTTGCCCCCCTTCTGGCGACCTTTCTTGACAAGCTCCGGATTGGCGAGCCAGTCCCTGAAGTTGTTCTGCGACAGGAAAGGCGGAGGATTGTTGACTTCTGGCCTGCTGTTCATGCTCTTTACCGATATTCCTTTCCGCATAGTCCTGCGATTTTTTGCGATGTGCGCAGCATTATCATTGATCTCGTGCGAGAGTTCTCCTTGATCTTGAGTGAGGTTGCCTTGCGGGCGGCGGGATCACGTTGGTTGAAGGAGCAGTGTATGAATTCCATGGAGTCAAGCCAGTCATCTGGCATGTTGACTTCGGGAAACATTGTCTTGTAGCATTCGTCAATGTTGAAGTACAGCCTTTTTTGTTGTTCCTGGGTTAACGGGCAGACCATCTGGATCAGCCTTGAGTTCAATTCCTGCATCACGTGCTGATGTCCGGGGGATTCTGACGCGAATTCCGCAAGCGGCGAGAGGGATAGTTCACCGAACTGATCCACTATCGAGCCATGTTTGCCGATCAGTTCCGATAGTTTATGCAGCGCCGACACACGCGGGTCCCCTTTGCCGTCCCATATCCAGGAATGGCTGATGATCCGTCCGGAATCAATCGCATCTAAAGAGTGAAGGCTGAAAACGAAAGGAAGCAGTGTGTATGGGCGACATCCTTCCAGAGGGACAGGCCTGCAGAAATACTGGATGTCCAAAAAGGCAACCGGGAAGACAAGCCGTTCCAGGAACTCGCGCGCGGCGGGGATGTCAAAGTTGGCTTCCATGCCGGAATCAGCGGTCCCCGTCTCCCCGCCACCGCCCACTTCACCGGCGGCTTCCCTGCACTTTTTTACCATCGGGCAGTGCCGAAGGTCAAGATGGGAATTCCCAAGACAATCCGTTTGGTTTTCAAACATGGCAAATGGCGGACATTCCTCCAACTCTATCGTCCGGCGCATTCCCATGACTCTAGGCTCCACTTTGTCATACTCGGCCAGCACCTTTGCTGTCACGTCTTCACACGTTAGCAGCTTGCCCGAATCAAGAGCACCCATGCGCACATAATCGCTGTTGACATACAGAAGCTGACACTTGCCGACCCGAACTCCCGATTTCCCGCAGCAATACATCTGGAAGGCGATATCCCTGACATGCTTGATCTGCTTGCATTGCATCAATCCCTTCAGTGCAGGCGGGCATGAACCAGGAGACTCTCCATTGAAGGAGAACTGGAGGATTTCCCATTCACCTTCGCCGAGGGGTTTCAGAATGTCAATTGTGGCCGAGGCTTCATCATCGCCGACGCATGCCCTGAATATGGGTTTCCCCGCTGCAATAGCGTCGTTGTCACCTCCCCGCTCGGCGAAAATGATGTCGGGGAACAAGGAATGCGCCAGATCGGATGCCGCAGCCCCGTCGTAAAACACCCCTTGCGTGCCGTCATAATGCGGAGGCAGGCTTCCGGGGTCGTTGTACAACGTCCACAGAAGTTTTCCGCACTTAACTCCTTTCATGTATGCGAATCTTGATATAACCATTTGTCGTCCTTCCATCCGTTTTGTTTGCATCCTTGCATTGTCTTGCATATCGTCTCAGTTTTACGGTTGATACAGAAAGTGCCAGTCACTGTATACAGTCTGGGATTTCCAAATTTCAAATATTTCTGAAGATGGGCGGTTTGACGCTTATCGAGAAAGCTTCGTGCTGTCTCGCGACATAAAGTTTGACGGCACCGTCCGTCACCCAGGGAATTCTATCCATCACAGCTTTTTCAGCCAGTTCCGGGGTGTTGCATTCCCCGCTCAAGTGCAGGAGGATTATATCGCTTGTGTTGCTGGAAACTATCTCGGATATTATCATCCCGTACCTTCCTTTCCCGCGGTGTTGCATACATCGAACATCCTGCAACGATAGGGATTGGTGCATTGCCCGCCCGCCGGCACGTCTGGCGGCTCGGGGCTGGACAGCGTTTCGCGAATCTCGCGGACCTTGTCAGGCACCACGGCGGAAAACGACGCCAGCGCTTCCGTGACATCCACTTTGGTGAAGATGCCTCCAGGACCGCTGTGCTCTCCGGCTTTGCTTCCGGGAGTGACGTGCATGATGTAACAGCGGCGGATATCCAGGCCGGCGTTGCTGTAGACGTAGCGCTGGAAGGCGACATCATGGTAATTCACCTCGGCGATCCCCCGCCCGGACTTGACCTCTATGAACTCCCAGGCATTGTCATCCAGCGGAAGAAGGATGTCCGACTGGGCATACGCATTGTTGAATATCAAACCGCACTCGAACAGCGGCAAACGCTTCTCCAGCAAGCCCCGGCAATACTCAAGCTGCTCGCCGAAAGGCCTGGGCTTCTCGCAGGCAAGGATTCCGCCGGGATACAGCTCCCGGGCTTTCGCCCCGATCATGTGCCCGTAGTTAAACACCCGCTCTGTCGCCTCAGGATATGAGGGCAGGGCCTTATGGCGGTGCTTGTAGTACCAGGCGTACCTAAGGCATTGCATGCCGTTCAGATAGTTGTTCTGGGACAGAAACAACTGATGTCCAATCCCCCGCTTTTCCCCTTCACTCATAATTCACCTCTGTCGTTGTCCAACACCGATGCCGCAAGGCCTTCCTAGACAATGCCCGCTCGTAACATCGGAAGCGATTCCAGCCTCAGCAATTAAGATGCCAAACCAAAATACTGAACAACCCGGGCGTGACAAGGGAATAAAAATACAAATAGACTGTCAAATATTGATCTGATTATTCAAAAACTGACACATACACCCCCCCGGAACGCCGATCTCCTGATCGGCATTATCCTCCCTCCCCCGGAACGCCGATCTCCAGATCGGCATTATCTTCCCCTTCCCTCCCCCACCGGTGTTCATAACAAAGGCATTTGAATACGTCGATATCATTTTGGCGTACAGGCTTCAGCCTGTTTGGTTTCAACAGATAATCCTCATCCTCTCAGCCTGGCTCTCTCTGCTTGCCATTTTG
>JAFGFR010000137.1 GCA_016930955.1 Victivallales bacterium
GAGATTGATAATGCGCATTTAAGAGCGGCTTCGCCGCAAGAGAATAAACTAACAACGAGTTGCACTTGAAACTTGAAAACAGGTTTCTGCTCCAAGCGCTGCTATACAAGGAGAAGGGGCAGTTTTTACAGGCGAAGCTTGCCCTGGAGAAGCTGCAACCTCCGTTTGTCGATATATTCATTGAGGCCTTGGAAAATAGTATGACTGTGGAATGAGCACCGGCCTTACAGAGGAGGCACTCGTGCTTGTAAACGACTTCCGGGTATCTGCGGAAGAGCGCCTGCGTGCAGCGGAAACACTCGCCGTCAGCTTCAAGCCCGACATGGTGACAGTCTGCCAGATAGACCTGCACTGTCATTCGTTTTATTCCGACGGGTACTACTCCCCGTCGAACAAGGTGTTCGAGGCTTACCGACGCGGGATGAGGGCTATATCGATAACAGACCACGATGTGTTTGACGGTCAGCCTGAGGCGCTTTGTGCCGGGGATATTTTCGGGATCGAGGTGATTCCCGGCATCGAGTTCTACACTGACCGCCCGGGAGTCGAGATCATTGCGCATTTCCCCGATATAGGGGCTTTTTGCAGACTGCTTGACTCCAGTGCTGCCGACCTTGTCGTCGAGCCCATACGGAAGGCGAAAAAAAAACAACTCGAGACCATGACTGCAAAAATCCCTGGATGCTTCGGGAAACTCGGTCTCGATGCCGAGATCACCCCGCAGGATATCGACTCGTTTTTGCGCAACGGCATGACGACAAAGGGCGATATCAGCGTGGTCATGTGGCAGAAGTACGGCTGCGAACTTCGCAATGCCGGTTTGGCTTCTGACGTGAAGGACTTTCAGGCGCGCTACACAACCCGTGACGACCAGTTGAACGAGCCTTTGGACCTGGATATGGATTTGTCTGCAGAGTCGTTTGTTCGGCGGGTTTTGGAGTGGGGAGGGCTTCCCGGGCTGTCCCACCCGACCGAGCTTCGGGCCAAGGAGCATCTGGGCAATGAAGCCCTAAGGGAACTTGTTTGGCATCTGGCATCCACGGGGCTCCAGGGGATCGAGGTGGATGGCTGGCGCAATGGTGTCTGCCCGGAGACCGGCATGCTGCAGACCAACCTTTTCGAGGGCATTCGCCTTGGATACAACGATTCCTTGTCTTCGGCAAAGGCACAAGACATCAGGATTTCCGACAGCCTGACCATCCCGGCGTTGCCCCTTCTTTTCACCAACGGTTCCGATGATCACAACCAACCGGGGGAGGGGCTCGAGCTGGGGTGCGGGAAAGACAAAAACCTTAGAGCCGAGTTCGGGACACTCGAGAACATCGGCATACTTCGCGGACGCGCAAGGCATCTGGCGACTTTCAGGACCGCTTCTCCTGGACAAAACGCACAAGCCTGACAACTGTCTTCCTGGGCAAGAGGCGGTTGGCGAAGGCAATGATCCGGTTGCCGAGCCCGTGGACTGCCACAGTCTTCCCCTTCAGCATTGCACGGTAGGCGTAGCGTGCCACATCCTCCGCGCTGGCAGCATGATTTTTCTGGAACAGCCGCGAATGGTTGAAGTTGGCACGTTTGGCAAACTGGGTCACCACAGGTCCAGGACACAGACAGGTCATGCTTACACCCGTCCCGCGAAGCTCTTCCGACACCGCCTCGGAAAACGACAGCACAAAGGCTTTGGTGGCGTAGTAGACGGCCATCAGGGGGCCCGGCTGGAACGCGGCCACCGAGGCCACCTGCAGTATTTTCCCCCGGCCTTCGGATACCATTGCGGGAAGGAATAGCCGGGTCAGCGAGACCAATGAAGCCACATTGACCTGCACGATCGCGTCAATTTTTTCCGCGTCGGCCTCTTGGAATAGCCCGTAGTTGCCGAAGCCAGCATTGTTGACAAGGTAGGCTATTTGTATGTCTCTGGAGGAAATCTCCTTGTGCAGCCTCGCTGACTCTCCGGGTATCGAGAGGTCGGCGGGTATGACAAACACTGCGACATCATGCCTTCTCCTGATGTCCTCCGCGGCCTTCGTCAATGCGGCGACATCGCGTGCGGTTATCACCATGTCTATGCCGTCGGCGGCGAAGTGCTCCAGCAGCACCCTTCCGATGCCGCTCGACGCACCTGTTATCAACGCACAACCCTTCACTACTATTCATCCTTTTTTGCGAATTCCGCAACACCCAAAGAACACCCTCCGAATATATCAGTCGGCATTATATTTGCAAATCAGTGGTCGAGGAACTCGTAGTGGAGGATTTTTATTTCGTTTGTGAATGCGTCCCGATATATGACTGCGAGGATTTTTTGTTCCGCGGTGATCTCGTCCGCGTACTGGTCGTAGCGGTCGAGTCGGGCGGGGATAGTCTCGGGATTTTTGCCCCCGTCGAGGTTCCTGTCGAATACTTCAGGATCGTTTGTCGGGTCGCCGTCATAATCACTGTCCAGGCCGTCAATATCCCAAGTTTCAGAGACACTTCCATCCACATCGCCGTCGGCATCGAGATCCTTGTTGATAGCAATATCGGTACCCACTCCGCCCACGTCCTTTATTGACTGTGCCAGGATGATTACGGTGAGGAGGTTCTGCCGGACGGTGGTGAGGTTGATCATCTTCCCGATGATCTCCTCCTTGGTTGCATCGTCGGACTGCCCGAGTGTGAGGGTGTTGTCCCAAAGCTTGGACACGCTGGCAAGTTGTGCGCGGCTTGTGAATGCCTGCCCGCCGTCGGTGCCGTTGATCGCGAGGATGGCATCGGCGATATTGTCTGCAATGGAATCAGTTATGATGAGTCCGGTACTGCCGCCGGGGTCGTCATAGCTCTCGCCGACATAGATGTTCATTGCGAGCGCCTCGAGGACTTCCTTGGCAGGGGTGTTGATGTTGACCTTTCCATGGCAGACTGTATCTGGAGACATTTTCACCTGATCGAGTATATTTGCGTCGCCGTCGGAGTATGCTCCTCCGCCCATGACGCCGTCTGCATCATCAAAAGCCTTTAGATTCAGAGTTTCCCATGCTCCGCCGCGGTGTATTGCCCCGAGTTCCCAAGGGGATTTCATCGGACGGTTCGCGATGAAGGAGGTTGAAACCCAAGGTTCCGTCCCGCCATCCTCGTCCCCGGATGCGCCGGGGAGGCAGGCGGAGTTGCTTGCCACGAGCGTTCCGGAGTCCGCATCGCCAGAAAGGACGCTCCATGAGACAAGATGATGGTTGTGCCTCGGGTCGTTGGCCTGGTAGTTGGCGAACTTGCCGGAGGGATGGATATTTAAGTCCAGCTCGAGGGCTTCCGATGCGACATGCGAGTAGTCAATGAGGTTCCCGGCGGCATCCTTCAAGAAGGCGTGAAGCTTGATGTCGGTAATTGTGAGGTTGACAGGCAGTCCTTCGTCCGCGGTCTCGTAGTCTCCGGCGGGGAACCCGACAAGCTGGGGAATGCCGACCTGGTACGAGTGCCCCGCAGTCCCCGCCAAATCGTAGGTCAGTGTCCCGGATATCTCCGTGAAATCAAAGTTCACCAGATGCCCCTTGTTGACCACGGCGTTGATGGTGTATTGCAGCTCCATCCTGCATGCGCCGGCGGCAGTCTGATAGACATTTACCACCTCCGGGGTGATGGATATGACCACTGGCACCCATGAATAGCTTGCCATGCCATCAGCGGCGACCTTGATGACCGGTGTGTTATTCATGGCCACGTGAATCTCGTTGATGTATGCGGTATTCTCGAGTCCGACATAGCTTGGCGGGATTGACGCGGCCAAGGGGTTATAGTCTGTGCGTGGTGTCGAATCCGAGTCGCAGTAGTCGAGCAGGTTAGCGGCGATCTGCCGCCGCCGTGCAGATACTGTCGGGAAGTCCCCGCTCTCGGTGAAGTCGTTCAGCCACTTTATCCCGTCGCCGTCATGTGTGGTGTCATCCGTGCTGAAAAGCGTCGGCTCGGCAAGAATGTCGTCCACCGTAAGGCTGTCCCAGTCGGTGCGCGCAAGATTGAACCGGTGGAAATCCTCTCCGCTATCGTACTGTCCGTTTTTGTCAATGTCTATCCAGCAGGCCTCGATATCATAGCTGTAGGGAAAAATCGACCCGGTGTAGGCATCTATTTCGGACTGGGACATGGCTGTACAGCTTTTAATGATATGCGGCCACGAGAACCATTTCGCGTCTGACGGCCTTTCGCCTCCGGCGTTGTCGTATCCGAGTGCCCTTGCGGATGCTGGGCTTACTCCTGCTCCCGTAAGGTTTATCTCCGAGACTTCCGCTCCGGGGCGAGACTTCAAAGATGACTCATCCTGTCCGGATACAGCTATCTCGTTCGGGTCCAGCTTGCCCGACTCGTCAATTATCACATACGCCGTCCTTCCGATTATTATCTTGTCGCTTCCATCGCCAATAGTAACGTACCTCCAGGTCGCAGGAAGAGCATTTGAGAACTCGTCTGACTCGTCACCATACCACCCCAAGTAGTTGCGGGGATTGGCTTCATCGCCCACCGGCAAGGCCGTCTGTAAATTGTGTATCCAGTCCCTGTCGGCACCCTTCATATACCAATCGTCGTCCGTATAAGTCCCGTACCAAACCCCGTTGCGTTTCTCGAAGCTGAAGATCACGTTGCGGTTTTCCCAGCCGGTATCGGTCGAGCCGCTTACGGAGAAGAACGAGCTGGTGCCGGGATATATGCGGCCATCGCTGATGCCGTCGTTGTATGACTGCAGGCCGGAAAGTATCTTCTGTAGAGTCGAGTCGGCGAGGAGTCTGGCCGTCACCACGGATGCCCTGCTGGACGACAGTTTGGACGAAGTGCGTGAGAGCAGTGCGAAGGCCACGCCGAGGACGAGC
>JAFGFR010000138.1 GCA_016930955.1 Victivallales bacterium
CTTCGGGTTGACATTGAGGTCAAAGGCATCGATGGCGTGACAATCTGGAGCGATCATGACCGCACCGTCACAAATCACAGTCAACGGCTGGAAGGCAGCAGCAAGGAAATCGCTCCCGGCGCCTACACCATGATTGTGACTGTCCGGCGGGGCGACAAGGCGTTGGGCAGCGAGAAGCTGGATTTTTACCGACCCGGCCGGGCGGTGTGGTACGACAACCGTCATGGGTTTGACGATGTGGACAATGACCGGGTTCCCTATCCGTGGACGGACATGGGGGTGAGGGTTCAGGGTTCAGGGGGCAGTGTTCAGGGGGCAGAAAATCAACAATCCAAAATCGTCTCCGTATGGGGCCGGGAATATCGTTTCGGCGCCGGGCTGCTGCCGGAACAGGTGACGACCCTCGGCGAGCCGATTCTCAGAGCGCCGATTCGGATGCGCATTCGCGGTGGCCAAGGACCGGAGATCGACACATCTGCCCTCGAAGCGAAAATCGAATGGCCTCGGACGGATCGAACCCGCGTGGAAGGCATTCGCGCCGTGGATGCCGAGGGGCTCGCCATCACCAACACGTTCTGGGCTGAGTATGACGGTTTCTGCTGGGCAACGCTCCGCGTAACGCCCAAGACCCCGCTGACCGTGGAAAGCATGGAGATCGAGGTTTCCATCGCCAGGGAATTCTCCGACGTCATCAAGGGCGGAGGGGCCGTGGGCCGCGTGCGTCCGGAAGGCCATGATCTGCGCTACGGGATGGTCTGGCTCGGCAACGGGGACGGGGGTATTCAGTTCTTTATTGACGGCGATCTCCGTCTTCAGGATCGAATAAACCGCAGCATGCGCCTCGATGTGGCCGAAGACGGCGCCGCGACACTGCGTTTGAAGATCGTTGACCAGCCGGTGGATCTCAATGCGCCGCTGGAGATCGGATTCGGGTTCATGGCCACGCCGGTGCGCCCCAACATCACGCGCACACCCTATTTCAGGCGGAACAGCGTGATCGGCGGGGGCCCCTTCTATCCGTCCGGGCTGGAATCCCTTCCCGCCCCCGACCCGGGATCCGATGCGTATGGCTTCGGCGGCAAAGCCGGCCGCATCTACGTGTGGACAGACTGCGTCAGCATTGCCGTGGACGCTTCGGGCACGGAGGATTTCAGGCACTATGGCGCCGAATGGATGCGCGATCCGTTCCAGAAACCGCGCCTGGTCTGGAATACGCAGGCTATCAAGCCGTACGGATCCAAGTCGTTCCTGGACTACTTTGTCTGGCGGCACTGGCGCTACCAGAACAAGTACGGCTATGGCGGTCTCTACTACGACAATCCGAACCTCGAGCCGTTTGCAAACCGCGAACTCATCAAGCGGCTCTACAACGTGACGCTGGGCAACACGTTCCTCGCCGGCCGGGAGATGCCGATGGGCTTGGCATCCAACGGCTTTTACAACATGGTCTTCGGGGCGTTTTTCTCGTACCAGTGGAACGGCGAACATCTCAACTCGGCGATTCACGCCGGGCAGCCGACCTATCTGGGCTTGATCGGTCCCGCCGTCTTCCGCGCCGAGTACATGGGACATAACTGGGGCTGGTCCCAGTTTTTCCTCGGTCAGGAGCGGCTGCGTCCCGAGTGGGTCGAGGCCAGCGGCGGCCCGGAGGCGGTGATTGACCAGTTTCAGGGTCTCGAACTGCTGCACGACTGCCGGCCGTCCGGCTGGCATATCCGGGGAGCGATGGATGCCGTGACCCAGCGTGCCGTCCGCGCCTATGAGCGACACGACCTGGCGCACTGGACCTATCAGTTCACGCCTTACTGGAAGCAAGACCTGGTGACGTTGCCGTCCGACAACATGTACGCATCGTTTTACATCGCCCGCCCGTCCGTGCTTGCGGCCACGAATCCCGCCGACCACATGGGCTATCCGCATGGTCATCGCATGCGAACCTTCCGGCATTACTTCAACGGGCACGAGCACCTGCCTTATTACATTCAACGCGCCAATGCACAGGAGATCGAGGCGCAGAGGCAATGGATTGGCGGCATGCACGACAGAGCGGTGATGGTAGTGTATAACGACAGCGACTGGGAAGGTGAGATGCGCCTGAAGCCCGACTGGAAGAAGCTCGGCCTCGGGGTGCCGGAGACGCTGAAAGCCACCAACGCCGTACACTCGACCGGATTCCGTATTGAAAAAGGGAAGGACAAGGACGGCAAGGAAGTCGAGAAGGCCGTGTTCTTTCCGCGCCCGGAGGAAACGGCGAAAATCGAGAACGGCGAACTGGTTTTCCCGATGACCAAGTTCAATTACAGGATGATCGTATTTACCCAGAAAAATGAAAGCCAATAAATTAAATGAAACAGGAAAAATAAGGGAGGAAGTGTGCTATGAAGTTTGAATGTCAAAGTCCCTTGGGGTCACTTCTTGCTCTGGACTGAGGAAAAGAACAATAAAAAGTATAGGATGGATCTTGGCGGCGACACAGGTCTCGGCGGTGAAGTTGGAGTTGCACGCTTGTAAATAACACAGCTCATGGGTTAAAAATGCACGGAAAAACATACTCTATGGTATCGATAAATGTAAGCCGAAGTTTCAGTAAAGCTATGTCGGACAAGATCGCCCGTCGAGCAAAGGTGACAAGGATCAGGAAAGGAACACAAGCATGAGTGAAAAACTAATTGAGTAATAGAAAAATGAAAGTATTTGATGGAGAAAAAGATAATGCTGTCCGGAATATTGTTTCCCGACATGATCTGATTTATGAACGGCCTCCAAGCTGCTGGCAGGACGGATTAGTCATGGGTAACGGCAGCCTTGGTGCGGTTTTCTATGCACCGCAGGCCTTGGAATGGGTCGTCAATAAGACTGATGTCATTGACTCCCGTCTCCCTGGAGTGAAACGGGTCATTCCCCGTAACGAAGCTGAGCGCATGGTCAAGTCTGGCGCTTCCGCCGCGTACTTCGAACGCGAGGAGAGGGGAACTGCGGGACCCCGTGGAATGGGACCGAAGACTTGTTGTCATCTGTGTATGGACATCGGGATGAGTGGAGGATCCGGGACACGCGGGATACCACCTGAAATCCACAGCCGCCTTTCCCTTCATGATGCAACTTTACGCCTGAATCTTGACAAGCACCTCTGCCATCCACGTGTCGAATCTTTTGTCAGGGCTGATGAGGATATGCTCTTGATCAAGGTCACTGACGTTTCTCCAGTGGTATCTTTCAATACCAGTATTTTTTTCTCCAGGCCTGAAGATATCGAACTGGAGACTCCCGAGCTTTGGCTCGAAGGCAAGCGGCTTATGATGAGGATGAGCATGCCTGAAGGCGTTTCCTACGTGGCTGGCATTGAAGTAGTGACCAAGCCGAGCTCAGCATATAGGGAAACTGTGATGCCGCGCATCAGGGAAAAATATCGCGCCCCCGTCAAGGGGAAGCTTGAAGTTTCCCTCAGCGGACGTTTTGGCCTGATTAATGTCGGGGGTGATTTCGAACTCTATCTCGCTGTCGCAACGACGCGGGACAGCAAGGATCCGCTCGCAACGGTTCGCAAACGCCTCGATAAAGTCTGGTCCTGCGATTACATGGAAAATAAAAAGACACACTCCGCATGGTGGCGGGATTTCTGGAAAAGATCGAGTGTTGAGCTGGAGGACAAGGAACTTGAAAAATTATTTTATCAGTCCTTGTATGCACTAGGCTGTTCATATCGCAAGGCACCATTATCCGGCCTTCTTGGTCTCTGCTATGGGCCTTCCGTCGGGCCGATGCAGATAACTCCCTGGAACGGAGACCTGCATCATGATTTGAACGTGCAATGTCCTTTCTTTCCTGTCCATGCACTCAATCACAGCGATCTCTTTGATGCATATCTTGAGACCTATCAAGAATCTTTGCCTGAGGCCCGTCGTCTGGCGCGTGAGATATGGGGAGTTGATGGGGCGCAGTTCGATATGTGTTTTTCTGCACTTGGTAAATCCATTACAGGAGGAGTCGGGCATTACAGGTATTTTTTCGGCGGTTCTTATGTCGCCCTGATGCATTGCCTGAGCTGGAGATATCAAAGGGATGAGCGCCAGATGCGCGAAATGATATATCCCTTCCTGAAGGAAATCCTGCTTTTTTATCAGCGTATGGTGTCTAAAGGAAAGGATGGCAAAAAACATCTTTATCCAGCCCATGCCTGCGAACTTGACATCATGGACACCGGTGATCCTGTGCAGGTGATATCCATGTTGAAAGTATGCCTGCAGACGGCTATTGAAGGGGCGGAACTGCTGGATGAGAAAGATAAGAAGCTCGTGGGCGAGTGGCGTGAACTTCTGGAAAACTTGCCGGAATATCCGCTGGGTGTAGACAATAAGGGCAGAACTGTGGTGTTGGACGGCGACAGGATTCCTGCAGACCATCATGTCGGACAGGCAGGTTGCCTGCATCCCGTCTATCCATGCGGCGAAACTGACGAATACTCAGATCCGGAACTGCTGGCGCTTTACAATGCCACACTGGATTCGGTCATCGAGAAGACCGCGCAGGTGTCGTACGCCGATGCCGAAGGCTTCCATTATCAATGTGTCTGGCAGTGCTTCTTCCGTGCGATGACCGCGCTTCGCCTTGGGCGCGGTGATGAATTCTGGAATCATTATCTTCCAATGTTCATGAAGGCGTATGTAAAGCCCAACGGACTTGTCAGCCATGATGCATGCGTCATTGTAGATCCGGAAATCAGCGAGAGGAACCTGGAAAATATCCCTCAGGAATCCCTGCTCGATGTCGGAGACCGGATGCCGAAGTTCGAGCCGTGGTGCGGTCACGGCGGGGGCGCAACACCAAATCCGGATGCCAAGCGGTTGGCCATTCCGCTGATTGAAGCCAGTGCCGATTATCTGACTATGATTACGGAGTGTATGCTGCAAAGCCATAAAGGTATCATCCGTGTTTTTCCCGCGTGGCCAATGGACAGGGATGCCAGATTTGAAAATTTTGTCGCCGAAGGAGATATCAAGGTGTCGTCTGAAATTAAAGATGGGGAAATAGTTTTTGTCGAACTGAGGAAAGGTGAAAATTGCCAACTGTCTTCGGCTAGGCTTAAATCCCCATGGACGGGGAAAATCAAGGAAGTAAGCCTTCGGGAATGTTCCCGCCTTGTTATGGAATGAGATTGAAAATAATGGATTGAAAAAACATTTGCGGAATCAAGCAGTTCCAGCAAAAAAAGAAGGGATGGGTAATTTTGGAATGAAAACAAAAGATGTGGATTTGAAGAAAAATGTTTTGATAAGAAACGAAAAAGCTTCAGCGGATCAGCCTTGCGGGATTAGCCCGTCGCTTGTAAAACCAATATCTGGCTTGAAAGATGAGTGTCTGAATTGGGTGAAGAGTGTCCGTGATAATCCCGAGACGAATTCCGGACATTATAAATACAACCGCCACATGCTGAGGCCATGCGGACTTGAATCAACCGCCCATGCAGTTTTCATCCTATGGATCCTTGACGCTCTGGACAAACATGAAGACAGGGACAACATGGTTCGTTTCCTCAAGTCAACCCAGGATCCGCTAACAGGCTATTTCAAAGATCCATTGCTAAATGACGGTGAATTGGCCTATACGGACGGGGCGCACTCCTGGCAGCACATATGGGATCACCATACTTACGTAGTTCACAATGCCCTGTTGCTGTGCGGGGAGTTACCGGATCACCCTCTGCCGAATTATTCCCACACGGATTTTGACAAAGTTGATCCGGAGGCATGGACGCGCGCCCTGGATTGGTCACAGCCATATCTTGTTGCCGAGGAATGGATGACCACAGTGAAGGCTTATCTGACCAAGCATGCCGGCGAGCCTCATGTGACGGAAAGTCCTCAGATACAAAGTGCATTTAAGGCGATGGAATCAGTAATTGAGCCTGAATCCGGAATGCCGATAAGGCTCGTAAAGGAAAATCCAGAAGGCCAAGGGCTGGGCGGTATTTTCAAGCTTCTGTTCGCTTATGTGTTCTGTGGCCGCGATTACCCTTATGCGGACAACGCCGTGCGATCAATTCTTAAGACGCAAAGCGATAAAGGAGATTTCGCCGGTGCCAATATGTGCATGAACTGGGACGCAATTGTCGCGTTGCGCTTTCTCAGCGACGACCTGAGGAGAACGGCTCATCGGAAAAAGATTTTGCAGGCGTGCCAAAAGCTCGCAGAGCGCTTGTGCCGGGACTTTCGCAAGAGTGACGGAGGTTTCTCGTTCTTTCACAACACTTGTCTGCCCAATCACAACTCGGTGCGGGTATCGGCATATTATCCGGAAAGCGATGTGCTGGGAACCGCCATGTGCCTGGACAGTCTCGCAATTATGCAAAGATGGTGTTGTGGCAAACCGGGACGCAGCTTTCTGGATGTATGGACCTGTTATGGTAAAAAGCCGGATGAACTAATGGAAACCTGTTTTCAAGTTTCAAGTGCAACTCGTTGTTAGTTTATTCTCTTGCGGCGAAGCCGCTCTTAAATGCGCATTATCAATCTC
>JAFGFR010000007.1 GCA_016930955.1 Victivallales bacterium
CAGCTCGAGCTGACGGTCAAGCGCGCAGTCGACTCAAGAATGCTGCGCGAGGAGAACAGGCAGCTCAAGCAGCGGCTATCACAGAAATACGGCCTGGAGAGCATCATCGGCAACTCCGGCCCGATGCACGAGGTGATCGAGACTGTCAAGCAGGTCGCGCAGGCTAAGACGACTGTTTTGATAACTGGCGAGAGCGGCACAGGGAAGGAGCTGGTGGCGCAGTCGATACACCAGCAGTCCGGCAGGGAAGGCCCTTTCGTCCCGGTGCATTGCGCGGCATTGCCTCCGACACTTCTCGAAAGCGAGCTGTTCGGACACGAGAAGGGGGCGTTCACCGGTGCCGCCGAAAGGAAAAAGGGCCGCTTCGAGCTGGCCGACGGCGGAACGCTGTTCCTCGACGAAATAGGCGACATCGACCATTCGACGCAGGTAAAGCTTCTCAGGGTACTCGAGACGAGGCAGTTCGAGAGGATAGGCGGGACCGAGGCGATCAACACCTCTGCGAGGATTCTCGCGGCGACCAACAGGGACCTTAGGGAAATGGTCGGCCAGGGCTCATTCAGGGAGGATCTTTTTTTCAGGCTTTATGTCATAGCGATACGAATGCCTTCTTTACGCGAGCGCCCGGAGGATATACCTGCAATGGCGCAGCATTTCATAAAGGAGTTCTCGGCAGACTCGGGGAAGAATGTTTCAGGGATCGCCGAGGATGCGATGAACATGCTGTGCAGCTACGCATGGCCTGGCAATGTCCGCGAACTGCGCAACTGTCTCGAGCGAATGGTGGTCCTGAGCAACTCCCGAATCCTTCAGGTATCCAGCATCCCGTCGTTCATCAGGGAAAAAGTGTCCCCGGGAGACCTGAGCGGCATCATGGCACAGCCGGCAACCTTCAACATCGAGGAAAACGAGAAGTTCCTGATAACAAGAGCACTCAAGGCCTCCGGCAAGAACAAGTCCCAGGCCGCCAAACTGCTCGGGATCAGCCGCAGGACCCTCCACCGCAAGATCAAGGAATACGCTTTGGACGTTGATCACGGCGATGACGATGATCAAGCATGACCCGCATCACGAGAGAGACGTCTACCTCGGCGGATGCGGCAACTGCTTCATTTAGGATCACCCGAGCTTGATCTTGAGCAAGTCGGCAAGCGCGAGTATCCCGTCGAGGAATCCGACCTTCGATCCGTCCACGTCGTGCCACTGATCGAGCGGGAACTCGTAGACTGCATTGGCGATATCCTCACCCCTTCCCGCACGGATTTTTTTGTACCTCGATAGTATCTCGACATCAAATACCCATTTTGTCTTGAAGGGGTTTGCGAACACGCTCGCCAGATCAGTGTTGTTCCGGAAGAGTTTCGCCCCACACTGCGTGTCATATACAGGCAAATCCAGAACCATGCTTATCAGTGTGGCGAAAACCCTTCCGAGATAGTGCCTCGACACGTGCCTTTTGATGTCAGCCCCAAGCCTCTGGACACGGCAGCCGGTGACTATGTCAAACTCGGCATGAACATCCAGGAACTCGCTGAACTCGGGTATTGTCCGCAAGTCCGTCGCCAGATCCGCATCCCAAAAACCGATATGGTCGTAGTCCGACTTCATCGCGACCTTGAAGCCTGAATAAACGGCAAATGCCTTGCCCCTGTTTGTCTTCAGGTCAACGACATGAGCGTGCTGAGATTTGGCGGCCATGTCGTTCAGCAATTGCAGAGTGTTGTCGCGACTGCCGTCGTTGACAAAATACATGTCAATTCCCTGGCGGCCGGAAAGGAACTCAAGAAAATCACTGTCGCGTAGCCTCGAGCCCTCGTTGTAGCATGGGACAACTATCGCGGTTATGCTCATGTGAGAAATCCCACCATTTGAAATTGGCTCATTTATCAATGCCCACTGCCTGGCGGGATGCGCCGTGCCACACGCTTATCTCCGCCGCGGCAACCTGCTGCCCCCGCACAAATACCACACCCCTCAGCGAGCAGACGGAATCTGTCTGCGCAAGACATTCCAGGCTCACCTCCAGGACATCACCTATTCCAGCCTCCCCGGTGACCTCGAAATTCCGCACACCAACCAGGAAGGCGCTCTCGGCGCCATCTCGATCTTGCCTCCTTTCCCGGTCATACCCGTGCTGCGCCGCAGCAGACTGCGCAATGACCTCAAGAAAAACCTCGGGGTAAACAACCCCGTCGGCGGCGGCAAACATGCGCCCGGAATCATCAATCATGCATTCAACACGGGATACCTTGGCGTCGTCGTCGCACAGGAGTATCCTGCGCACCATCCTGAAAGGCTCACCATGGGGCACCAGACCGGCGGCATCTGCTGGAAGGCTGGCCATCGTGCTACCAGACACGCTGTCTGTGCTTCTTGAACTCCGCCTGCCCCCAGCCCAAAAGCTTGCCGTCCTCAAAAAAAACCGGCGTGCACTCGTCGTGCGTTATCATCCCGTCAGACCATTTGACCTGAGTGAAGTAGTACCAGACATTATCCTCGTTGTAGACCTCGTTTGTCAGAGGCTCGCCCATGATGCCCAGCACCTCCTGCTTTGTCATCCCCACACTCAGACGCGAAAGATTTTCAAGGTTTCTCGATATAATCTGGTGATTGGTGCATGAAATTGACAGAAGCAGTATCGCGGAAGCGAAAAAAATGTTTCTCAGAGCCAGTCCCATTCAGTCCTCCTTTGCTGAAAGCGAGTGCAAAAAAATATCCATTCCGGCGGACATCCCGAAAACAGCCCTGTAGAAGTCGAGGAATATCCTGAACAGCAGATAAATCAGATATGTGATCATTGGCGCGGAAGCGACAAGAGCAACCGAGAGGCATAGGATCGAGAACTCCCTGATCCTCGCCGGACGGCCCGCGCCTAAAGAATCGAAAATGATGTACAACAGATATACGCTCAGCACAGGGACCGCCGCAAGCAATATCCCCGAGAGCATCATCAAGACCCTGATGACAAAGCCGATCAGCGACAGGCCCGTCTCGCCGGCAGATGCGTAGTTCTGCGAGATTCGCGTGTTAAGGACTTCCGGGCTGACGAAAAGCAGCGCGGCATGCGCGGTTCCAATCGCCGGGATCAGGTATGACACGGCAAGAGTAAGGCTCCTGTGCCGGATGCATATGTACCCTCCCAGCAGAAGCAGCGCGAAGGTCGCGGCGGCGCTAAGCAACCCGAAAGCAAGATGCATCTCCTTCGTGTAGAACACCAAGTCCGAGCTTCTGATGAGCTCCCCGCCCGTCCCGGAAAACTTCGATGCCAGATAGCACAGGCAAAATGACACCACCAGGCCCGCAAGCCCGAAGATGAAATAAATCGCATCGTTCATCTTCGATGTCAGGACAATACAGTGCACAAGCGCAAGCACACCGAAAACCAATATGAATATGCCCCCGATCTGCGAAAGAGTCCTGCAATACTCGTCAAACGAATCAACATTCCTTATCGAAAAATACTCGAGCAGAGAATCCACGTGACTTTCAAAGAAAGACTTCTTCCTGCCTTTGAACTCCTCGATATCCGCCTGTGCGACGTTGGACCTGTTCGCCGCCTGGAAGGATGCCGCAAGCTTCTCGCGCCATACCGTGGTCTCGCGCGACGCAGGCTGTTCGAGCATGGCCTCCGCAGCCTTATGGTCACCTTCGCCATTGGACTTGCCCTCCGACTCGACGGCAAGACTCCTGTCCATCGCCTCGATCAATTCCTTGGGGAACTCAGGGACTTCAACAGGCTCGCCGCAGGCAGGACACACCATGTCCGCATTGACCTGGTCGGGATCAATGCAGATATTCGTATTGCAGTGCTCACATGAAAATTCCATAGCTCGTTTACCTCAGCAAATGCGGTAAAATAAATGCCCCAGGATCTTTTTCAAGTAACAATGCGGCTATTTTCACTCGCATTCTCGCTCTTTATGCGCCGCAGGCTCTGGAGTGCGCAACTGCATTACCAGTTGCGCTTTGCCTTTGTCATGACTTTATCCTGGAGTGAAAGCGGTGCTGGAACAGCAAGCAGCACCGCACTCCAAAAGCGACTGTGTCGCAACACGGCAACACATGGAGAAGTTCGGGAGTGTTTCACTGCAACTCTGTTTACCGTTATAGATTAGGGGGAAAGATTAGGGTACACAGCAATACTGCAACACGGCATCACCGACCACCGATTACCAGCCACCGGCCCTAGTTCCCCCAGTTCTTGATGTTGTCCGCAACTTCATCAGCACTGCTGACGGCACTGTGGTTAGCATCGGAGTACCCGAAGTTCCCGTCCGGGCCGGCGGACTCGATGTCAAACTTGCCCCTGTTGTGATAACCAGGACTGCGGTACCAAAAAGCAAGGCCGTAGGCATCAACCAGATAGTATTTGCCTGGTGAAGCCTCCACCATCGAGGTCTTCTTCATCTTCTCGTAGTCCGGCAGAAAGTCAGTGAAGTCAAGATCGCTGTGATCGGGGGTGTCCATATAGAAGACTGAGTTGCTGCCCACAGCCTGGATGTAGTAACCCGTCTTGGCCTTGTACGACTCGAGCGCAGTGGCTATCTTCTCTATCGTCGCGATCGTCGCCGCCTCGGACATCCTCTGCTGCGCAAAGCTGTACCCCGCGACCATTATCCCCATCAGAATCGCAAGCAACGCGCAGACCATCAACACCTCGATCAACGTGAAGCAACGCAGCTTACGTAAATCCCGGTGCCCCGAACTAACACAATACATGTTTTCTCTTCTTGCTCTCATTTTGAGTCTCCTCAAGTTGATATTGTAGATAATATGCACCACGAACATTTTTTTTGGCAGCGATTTTCGCAGAAGTTTTTCCTAGAGGCCTA
>JAFGFR010000139.1 GCA_016930955.1 Victivallales bacterium
GACCCGGTGCTCGGGCCGGAGATGCGCTCGACGGGCGAGGTGCTCGGGCTGGCCTCAACCCCGGGCATGGCGTACTACAAGTCGCAGAACGCCTCGCAGCAGAAGCTTCCCACCAACGGCACGGTGCTGTTCTCGATCGCCGGCGCGGACAAGTCGGAAGCCCTCGGGCTGGCCAGGAAACTGCGCGTTCTCGGCTTCGACCTGCTAGCCACGTCAGGCACACAGGAGTTTTTCCAGGAACACGGCGTCCCGGCAAAAACAGTATGCAAGATGCACGAGGGCAGACCAAACATCACAGACGCCATTGAGAACAAGCAGGTGCAGCTCATCGTCAACACACCGATCGGCAAGATGGGGACTCACGACGACTCCTACATACGAAAGGCGGCGATAAAGAACAGGACACCCTACGTCACCACCATCGCCGCCGCGAAGGCCACCGTCATGGGCATCGAGGAGATGTCGAAGGGCGAGCCCCAGGTGCTCTCGCTCCAGGAATACCACAAACTCCTGAAGTGAAAATTGTTCTCCAGGATGATGCCCTTTAAAGGTTTCAGGTTTCAGTGTTCAGGTTTCAGTGTTCAGGTTTCAGGTTTCAGTGCCAGATACGTCCAGCTCAGCGGCGGTACTCCGTCCGCTGAAGTGATTTGTTCGAATTTGTTTTCTCTTGCCAAGCCGCCAAGATCGCAAAGGACTTTGTTTATTCAGGGAGGCCGTTGAGCGTGTGAGTGATGCCACGCTTCATCATGTCCTCGCCGAAGTTCAGCAGGTAACCGAGCTTCATGCCGGTAAGCTTCAAACAGGTCGGAAGCTGCTTCTTGTGGGCATTGGTGATCCGCTCAACGGACTTAACCTCGATGATGACCTTGCTATCGACAATGATGTCAGCCCGGAAGCCTTCGTAGAAATGCACGCCCCGGCACACAATGGCAATCGGCATCTGGCGTTCCGCGCGGAACCCTCGCTTCCAGATCTCATCCAGAAGGACGACCTCGCAGACCGTCGCCAACAGCCCTGGACCAAGTTCACGATGGATCCCAATCGCTGCGTCCACGATTTCTTTGCCTATACCGTTCTCATCCATCTTTGCGATCTTTGCGAGAGTCATTTCTTCTGTTTTCGAACCTTTTGCCTAGAGGGATTTGAAATGGCACCAGTTCGCTAATGCAGGCACGGGAGCAGGATGCTCCCGCCACTTTCGAGCCAATTTACAACACGCCGAAGCTGTGAACCCCGACGGGGATTAGCCGCAATTATGAGTTTTGGAATTGGCTTTAAAGCTTGATTTTTGCGAAATTCCACAAGTTGCCGATTTTGATGATCTCCGGCGAGTCCTGGTCTCCCGCGGACCGAATTATCAGAATATGAGTGTCCGGCATGATTTGGGCGGCTTGCCCTGCGAACTCCGGCCCGGCGACAAAGACCGCTGTCGAAAGCGCATCGGCATCGCCGGCATCAGGTGTGACGACAGTCACCGAAAGCATATCCTCCACCGGGAAACCCGTCAAAGGATTGACGATATGGGTGAACCTCCTCCCATCGAGTGTGACATATTTCTCGTAGTTTCCGCTGGTGGCGACCGAGAGGGCGTTGAACTCCATTGCGCCGCAGAGGGCATCCTTGACCTTCGGATGCCTTATCCCGACGGCATAGGCATCCTTGCCGGGGGGCGGGAGATCGAGGCAACGGACATTCCCTGCAAGATTGACCAGCCCCGAACGGATGCCCTGAGAAGAGAGAGTGTCCGCAGCAAGCTGGACAGCATAGCCCTTGGCTATACCACCCAGGTCCAGCTTCATCCCCTCGACCGTGAACCTGACAGCCCTGCGGTCCTCGTCAAAGACGACCTTGTACAGCCCGACACTTTGCATTATCTTCCTTAAATCCTCGTCTGAAGGCATTGTCTGCCTCTTCCTGTGGAAGCCCCATAAATCCATCAGCGGGGCGACGGAGATGTCGAACGCCCCGCCGCTCATCGAGTGGAAGAAACGCGCCTTCATCAGGATATCCCAAAGCAGATCGCCGCACTCGAAATCCTCCTCGAAAGCCGTGGCATTCAAACGCGACAGCTCGCTCCCGGGGTCGAATATGTTGCAGACGGAGTCAACCTCGGACACTTTGCCGTAGGCCATCTCGACTGCCTGTGAGTCCGAATCCAATCCGGAATATATCCTTATATCGAGGATAGACCCTCCCATCACAGAGTATCTGCGCGTAAGGACCTCCGTCCCCGCCCCCCCTCCGTCCCCGCAGCCAATAAAAAAAACAGCAGCAAACAAGCACAGCAAGGGGCTGCAGTGGGCAAACCTCCACTTTATTGCTTTCGAGCCGATTTCAAAACTACCCGTGCCCTCACCGTCTGCCAAACCTGCACTCCCAATGGGGTTCACGGAGAGTTTTGAAATTGATTCTTTCATCATGCGCATATCCAAATATCTTCGATGCCGTTTATAGCATACACCTTTGCATTGCAAGGATAGCAGAAACTGCTGACTTGCATGATAATCTACCATGGGGAAAGGAAAAATCTAACCGCATGCCAAACCATGTACACGGATCATCACGATTGTGGGGGGCACCCATTGCGGAGTCCAGACCCGTTGATCTTTCGAGCCAATTTCAAAACGCCCTGGCCGCTTCGGATAACTAGAACGGCGACGAGAACGGATTACGAGTAAATTCGAATCGTCAAGCATTCTCGTCGCCGCTATCGTCCACCGATTGCCGGCGCCACCTTCATTTTCCGGTGAGCCTCACAATTTCTAGGCTATTTCCTTTTTGCGGGATCATTACTGCTTGGCTTTCAGGATCACGGCTGTGTAGTCGTCTACATCCACGGGAACCTTGAGGATGCCGCCTTCAACTGTTCCTTTTTCCTTTCTGCCGAGGGACTCGAGCTCGAAGCTGGCCAGATCGCCGTCGGGCAATCGCAGTTTTTCCCGGTCGAGCGCCACATCCACAGTGATGGGACCGCAGTAGTTATTCGGGGCATCGCGGCAGACGATTACAAGAGCCTCACCCGCAGGTTTCGAGTAGGCGACCGCCCAGTATTTGCTCGCACGTTCCGGTTCTTCCTTGCCCTCGCGGATCCAGTAGCCATTGATCGGCTTTACGGCAGGCTCGTCGTCCCAATAAGGATGGAACTCCACGCCGGGATCGGTCAGAGGGAAGCCGTGGTCAAGATAGAAGTACAAGAGCTCAGCTGACGGGACAGAGCAGTAGGCGTGTATATCATGTGACAGCAACAGAGCCCACAGTTGCCGTTGCTTTTGCGGTCTAATCTTGTCCATATTGCCTTCGTTCGAGGGATACTCGTAGTACAAGGGCACGGGGCCATAGTTTTTGCAGGAAAATATCATCTGCATCAGATCAAGCCGGAACGTGTCGAAATAGTTGCCCTTTGGAGGCCGCATGTCCAGCCATCCCATAATTTCCCCATCCAGCATAAGGTCGCAGAACGAGACAATCGGCAGGAGGATGACGCAGGAGGTGTGAATGGTTACAATCCCATCGTCCGGCCTGAATTGTTTGATGATTGCATAGGTTCGCCGGTGAATCTCCCGCTGGCTGAAGACCGGCCAGGTGGGCTGACGAATGCCGTTCTCATCCACATAGCCCGAGCCCGCCGCCTCATTCATCGAGACACCGTGGACCCAATCGTCGTAATACAGCCCCCGCATGCCGGTTTGGCTGAAAAGTTTATATGCGCAGTAAACGTGCCACTGCCCCCACGACGAATTGCTGTCCACATAGATCTCGTTCCATCCTGGCGCCGTATACACCTGCTTGTTGACCGGCACGCGCTTCCATTCCTCCTCGTATTTTTCCCATTCCGGCAGACGCTTCTGGGGATCGGTTTCGGTGAACGCCCGGAAGCCCTGGAAATGCATACTTGTCCCATCGATCCTGTCCTTCAACTCTTCGACCGGAAAGCCCTCACGCGGGATCAGAGAGCCCGGGGCTTGGCACCACCAGCCATCAAAATAATGGTTCGCCACATCGGTATGGCGCTTCGGATCCAGATACCGCCGTCCCGTCTTAGTCCACCCCCTCCAATCCTCGGGCCGTTTTCGGACCGGCCCGGCATGAAGGGCGAACGTCAGCGAAAAAGAGCCGCGGATTTCCTTGGGGGATGCAATGACCGTCGACCGGAAAACGTGGGCATCCTTATCATCAAAGGTCTCAAGCGCCTCCTCATTTCCCCGTGGATAGTAGTGTTGGTCGGATTCGGTGATCCATTGCAACGAGATATCCGGCGTGCCAAGGGTGATCGCGCTGGTGTATACAAGTTTGAGCGGGCTTTTCCAATCCTTGTCCCAGGCGCCACCTCGCCGGGTGGGATGGTACATGTTCCTGCTTTGGGCGGGAACTAACGGCACTTCCATCCACAGTTTCTCGACTTCGACGGCTCCCGCGCCGAGGGGTGCGAAGGTAATGTCAAACTTCATGAAGCCGTCGTATTCGACCATGACTTTAGCGGTCACCGCGAGCGGCCCGAGTTTACCTTGCCCCTCATAGATGGCGCGGGTGTCAGAAGATCCGACGAGCTTCATGGATTCGACCGTCAATGGCACATCTTGACCCTGGACACGAACAAACCAGTTGATGGGGCGTGCCAGCATTTCCTTGTCCTGGTTGACGATCTGTACGGGCATGATGGAGTTGTTGAAATCGTATGTGCGCCCCCAGAGGGAGATAACGGATCCGTCTGCCTTCAGCGGCTCGAAGCCGGGCAGGACCACGTCGGCCTCGCCGTAGGTGTTGGTCATCCACTCCTCCTGCGGCGTGATCGTGAAGGTTTGCGGGGGAGTCTCGGCGATCGTCTGTCCATCTGCCAATGCGGTCGCAACAACTTTGTAGGTGCCCTCGGGCAGGCTCTTGAC
>JAFGFR010000140.1 GCA_016930955.1 Victivallales bacterium
AAAAAATTGAGGCTGGGGGTTTCCGGGAGGAAAATGATGTTGAGGCTAAGAAGAAAAATTAACTCTTAAAACACCAAGGAAGTTGGGCTGGTGGCGCGCTGGGGTGCATATCCTGTGGTGTGGTGTCTGGCAGGTGAAGGAATCATGCCTTATTATCTTTCGACCAGCAAGGAAAAAGACCGACTGGTCCAGAAAAATGGCTGGAAAGAAATGGCGGTTTATCTTCGGGGAACTGATCCATATCATCGTCCGATGACGATGCACCCCGGAACCAGCGGACGAAAGGAACTGGCCGCCGACCCGGAACAGATCCCCGGGGAAAATATCCCTGTATTGAAAACAGTAAGCGATGATGTGCTGGATTTTGATATGCTCCAGACAGGACACGGGTTTCCGGGGGCACTGCCCAATACTGTCAGGACAGTAAATGAATCCTACCAGAGAAAACCAGCGATGCCGGTTGTCCAGGGGGAGGTTTTATATGACGGAATAGGTGGAACCGGCGAGTATTCGCAAGCACAGCGCTGGCTGTTCTGGGCATGTATTCTTAACGGAGTTGCCGGATATACCTACGGTGCCAATGGCATTTGGCAGGTAAATACACTCAAAAAACCTTACGGCCCTTCACCGCACGGCATGTCCTGGGGCGACACCCCATGGGAGGAGGCATATAAATTGTCGGGATCCGCACAGCTAGGGATGGCCAAACGTCTTCTTGAACGTTATGAATGGTGGAAATTCGAACCGCATCCGGAATGGGTGGAACCAGGGTGGACAAAGGAGTTGAATAATTTGCCTTTCACCTGCGGAGTGCATGATGTTCCAATGACTGCCGGGATTCCGGAGAAAGTCCGGATCATCTATCGTCCGATGGGTATGGGGCTGAAAGTCGTCAAAGGTTTTGAAAAAGGCATGCGCTACCGGTTTGGGCTCTTCAATCCTATAGACGGCACGGAGGTGAAAGGGGGAGATGTCCAGACAGATGAATCCGGAAACTGGAATCCGGCCTGCCCCGGATTGCCGTCCTGGAATCCTGTTCCTGTTTATCAGGACTGGGTGATAGTTCTGGAAGCGAAAGGAGCCCGCATATGAATGATCTGGAACGTTTTCATGCATGTATGAAGTATCAGTCTGTTGATCACGCGCCTTTCTGGGACTGGGGCGGATGGCCTGAAACCATAGAACGCTGGAAAAGGGAAGGCTACGATCCGAAGAAAAAGGATCCGGCGGATATCTGCGACAGGCGTCTCTGGTTCGGCGGCTGGTTTGTTCCGAATCCTTCCTTCGAACACAGGGTTGTGGAGGAAGACAAGGACAGCATAGTCTATATCAATCACGAGGGCATTCTCATGCGTGAGATGAAAGATCATGCATCTAGCTCAATGCCGCAGTTCTTGAAATTCCCCACTGAAAACCGTCAGGAATTCCGCGTCTTCTGGAAGGAACGCATGCAACCTGATCTTGCGAAGCGCATCGGGCCGGACTGGAAGAAGAAGCTGAAAGGGTGGCGTGAACAGCCTCTGCCGTTCATTATCATTTCAGACCGCTGGGGAGGTTTTTTCGGTCCGTTGCGGAATCTGGTGGGGGTGGAAAATCTCTGTCTGCTGTTTCATGACGATCCCGCATTTGTGGAGGAAATGATGGAAGCCAACGCCGATTTTATAATCGCCATCATGTCGCAGATCCTGGATGTGATCAAGATTGACGCTTTCGGTTTCTGGGAGGATATGGCCTACAACCACGCACCGCTCATCTCGCCGGAGATGGTACGGCACTATATGCTTCCGCGCTACCGCAGAGTAACGGAATTCCTGCGCGGGCGGGGTGTCGAGTATATCGGGCTGGACAGTGACGGACAGATTGACTCCCTTATTCCGGTCTGGATGGATGCGGGATTGAATTTTCTTTATCCCTTCGAGGTGCAGTCCGGCATGGATGTCCTGAAGGTACGCAGGAAATACGGACGGGAATTACGCATCTGGGGCGGAGTGGACAAGCGCGCCCTAGCCAGGGGAGCGAAGGCAATCGATGCCGAACTGGAGCGTGTGAAACCATTGATCGCAGAGGGTGGTTATATTCCTCATACCGATCACTCGTGCCCTCCTGACATCTCGCTCGAAAACTATTGCTATTATATGGAAAAACTTGGGGAGCAATGCAGAAGTTAATTTTATACACAGTCATCCTGCGGAATGATAGTTAATTAATGAGGAGCAAAGAATTATGAAAGAATTGAGTATTGAACAGAAAATTGAGGGCTGTCTTGCCGGAGCGGCAATCGGGGCGAAGCTGGGTTTTGACAAATACAGCAATCAGAAATTTTTTTCAAGAGAAAATATCCTGAAAATGATTGATGAAAAGGCGGAGCCGGAACCTGAATCCAAGTCCCGAAAGGAAGGATTACGGAACTACAGGGATGTCCTCCCTTTTATAGATGTCGGGATACGGGCTTATCTGGCAAAAAAAGGGCGTGTCATGCCTGAAGATTTCGCCGCAATTCTGAAATCCGATCCCGTCATCAGTGAAGGGATTTTTCTTTGGGACAACATCCATACAGTCCAGGAATTATTACAGGAAGGCATGAATCCCAGGTTGAGCGGCTTCGGAACCGTTCCATGCGGCCTCATCTGCGCCGCAATGCCTGCGGTAGGCATATATCATTGTGGCGACCCGGAATATGCTTATCTTGACGGAATCGAGCTTGCATCGGTTGTCCAGCCCCGGCTCGGTGCGGACTGGGCCGCGCTGTGCGCTGCTGCAATTTCGGCGGCATTCGAGAAGTCGGCTTCTGGCGACAGTGTTGTGAATGCTGTCATGAATATTGCACATGCGAACAACAAGGAACTTTTTTATAAGCTGCATATTAACTCCAGACATTGTGGGCATCTTGCCGGATCATCGGAAACTTCTTTCCTCAATTGGTGGTTTACTTTCTGCCGGGAGGATTTGAGGAAGGAAAGAAGAAGATGGCGTTCAGGAAATCCTGTCGAATTTGTTCTCCCGCTTTTGAAATATTGCGGCAGTGATGCCATGGGAATGATGAATCTTCTTACTTGGGCAAATGATCCAGGCATCCCGGCGATCATAGGCGGCGCAGTGATAGGAGCCATTCACGGAGCAGATATTTTTCCTGAATCCTGGCAGTCCTGGGCAGGGCCGATAATTGAACTGTGGCTGGGGATGACTGAAGTTGTAGGGAAACGGTTGACAAAAGAAAAACAGATCATCTGCACGGTTACTTCTCTTCAGGAGAAAGTTAATCAATCCGAAACCTTTCTCTCTGACAGGATTTACGGATGTCTTCTGGCAGGTGCTATCGGTAATGCCATGGGTTCCCCTGTCGAAGGCCGTCAGTATCAGGATATCGAAAAAGAATATCCGGAAGGAATCACAACGGTGCTTGATCCATCAAGGCTGGAGTCGGAGGACGATAATCAGATGTGCGCACATCTCATCAACACATATCTTGAAAGAGACGGCTTGCCGGTAATGGCACGTCATTTCGGTCTCGAGTGGCGGGAAAACCTGAACAGCGAGCATTATTACGCCCAGTGCATGGGACATGCATACGATCTTATCTGTGCAGACTGGGATCCGAGGATAACCGGTCACTGGAGTGTCGTTACCGGCTCAACGGTAATGTGCATGGAGCCGGCAGGCATTTATAACCTTGCCGATCCGGAATATGCATTCATTGATGCCTGTGCAATATCCTATATGTATCAACGGGGGCTTGATGTCGTATCTGCAGCGATTCTTGCTGCTGCCGTCAGCGAGGCCATGCGCCCGGGTTCATCTGTGGAAAGCATTTGTTCCGCGGCTCTTGAAGCGGCGCCAAAAGAGAAATTGCGGACATTTGATGAGCGCCGTTTTAAAAGTGTTCATGAATATCTTGATAAATGCCTTCAGGTAGCGGCAAAATATACGAATGTGCTTGAAGCTCGCAGGGAATTATACGAAAGATGTCTGTTCTATCACATGATTGATCCCCTGGAAGTTCTCGGCCTTTCGCTTGCAATGTTCAAGATCGCGGACGGAGATGTTGAACAGGCAGCTATCGGGGGAACAAATATAGGGCGTGACTCCGATACGATTGCGGGGCGGGCCGCTATGCTGTCCGGAACACTGAGAGGAAGTTCCGGAATCCCCGGAGAGTGGATCGGACTGTTCAATAGTGCTTCACTTGAAAAAATAAAATCCAATGCGATGCGGATGGCGGATTTGATCGGTGTGCAAAAAATGGCACGACTGCAAAAACGCCAGGCTCTGATACAATGGTTACAATGTTGAAGCTCAAGGCTTCAGACTTGTCGTATATCCTATGAATAAACAACTAAAGAGGAATCAAAATGAATGACAGGGAAAGTTTCAACATGATCACGAGCTTTGAAAAGGCGGATCATGTCCCCAACTATGAACTCGGATGCTGGGGACAGACCTGGCAGAGATGGATAGAAGAGGGTATGCCTGCAGACGAACAACTCTACAACAACTGGTTTGAAGGGGAGCCGTATTTCAATCTTGATCGTCGTGATTTCGCCAAAATCAACCAGGGAATGATCCCGGCATTTGAATATGAGGTAATTGAAGAGAATGCGGAAACGATCACCGCCCGCAATACAGCGGGAATTGTCACCAAGGCGCTTAAAACCGGCACTGTCCGAGGAACCAGAATGAGCATGGATCAGTATATTTCATTTCCGGTCAGAGACAGGCAAAGTTTCTGTGAACTGAAGAAGCGTTACAATCCTGAGACACCGGTCCGCTATCCGAAATGGTGGGACGAGCAGGTCAGGATCTGGCGTGACCGTGATTATCCGCTCTGCCTCCTGTCAAATGGAACTTTCGGTCTATATTCTCAATTGAGATCCTGGGTCGGAACCGAGGAGATCTCCTATCTGTTTTACGATGATCCTGCATTTGTTGAAGAAATGATTGAATTCAATACTGACTTTCTACTGAAACTGGTCGAAAAAGCATTGAAAGATGTAAAATTCGATTATTTCAATTTTTTTGAAGATTTTGCTGGGAAGGGCGGCCCGCTTATTTCTCCTGACCTGTTTAAAAAATTTCTTATGCCCTCGTATAAGCGGATAATCCAGCGGTTTTCACAGGCGGGGATCAGGCATTTCTGGTTTGACAGCGACGGTGATTGTGAGGTTTTGATTCCTCTGCTGATAGAATCCGGCATTACCTGTCTGTGGCCGCTTGAACAGGCATCGGGCATGGATCCAGTCAGACTTAGAAAAAAATTCGGGAAGGAGATTGCTTTCGCAGGAGGTATTAACAAACTGGAACTGGCCAAGGACAGGAAGTCCATTGATGAAGAGCTTTACAGCAAGATCCCTCCATTAATCGAACTCGGCGGATATATTCCTCATCTTGATCATACTTTTTCGCCGGAAATATCCTATGACAACTTTTTGTATTATCTGGAGTTGAAGAAAAAACTGCTGAAATCATCCTGACACAGAACAGGGATTTATCCTGAATTGCATTCCAGTTTTTATATAGCTATTGAGGCAATTATAAATATCGGTGTCGTTGGCACTTAACATGTTTGACATAAAAGTGTTAAACATCAAAAACAGCTAGAAGCAGACCTTAATTGACGTTTTTGGCGGCACAAAAGGTAAGCGTTGCATAGTTTCCGGCTGTGGTTCCAGAGAATTAACATGGGGAGCGCAATCAAGGCATTCCTGGAGTTCAATCCCGACCATGTCATCTGCACCCATTTCACTCCGGCCGAGATGTTCGACCGTGCGCGGCGAAAAGGTGTCAAGACCCCGCCCGTATCAGTGGTTGTCACCGATTTCGACGTACATTGGATGTGGGTTTATCACAACATGGACGAATATTTCGTAGCGGAAAAAGAGTCGGCAGCACGTCTGGCCAGCCGTAGCATAGTGCCGGAGAAGACACATGTCACAGGCATTCCAATATGTCCAGCATTTGCCAGGAACTATTCGGCGAATGCCATACGTGCAGAACTGGGTCTGCATCCGGATAAAACCACTGTCCTGCTCCTGGTAGGCGGGTTTTGCATCAACAAGATTGACATCCTGGCGCGCAATCTCCTGCTGCATGACATCAAGTCGCAGCTCATAGCGGTTGCAGGTAAGAATGAAACCCTGCATCACTCGCTCGAACGTATATCCCGGGAATTCCCTAACCGGCTGGTTGTTGCTGGTTATACCAAGAAGATAGAGAACTTCATGGCCGCAAGTGATGGGGACGGAGTATTCTTCGCAATAGGGCGATGCGTGGATTGGCTGTGGTGGTAAGTGGGGTTTCTGCTTCATGTTTTCCTGCGTTTGTCCATTTGTTTCATCATCTCCTCCCTGATGGCGAAGAGCTCCTCGCGGGCGGGCTCGATTATATCTGCAAGGGCTTTGGCCACGTCTTGGTTCCCGGCAAGGTCAATGGCCTTGTGTATCCCGGTGATGGCCCGCTTCAGGATTGCGATGACCATCCCGTCATCATAAGAGGCAGCATCGTCCAAGACACTGCCGGACTTGGCAGAGGCGAACTGTATGTTGAATATCAAATCAGAGATCATCAGCCCCACATCGTCCTGAGAGTGATGGTATGGGGTTCCCTCTATGAACCGATGTATGGTCAACCACAAATTCCCCATGCGTTGGGCCAGGGGATGTCGTTTCCTCTCGTAAAAAGCAGTGGGGACTTCTTCCTCCATATCGAAATCGTCGGGGAAATCATCCTTGGCATTGACGATTGCCTCTAGATTCCAGCCCATTTGCTTGCAGACTATCTCTTCCCGGTTGGGATGGTCCATGAACTTGTCGAGAAGCTCACCATATTTTTCCGACCTCGCATCGGATTCCTTCAAGAAAAGCTCCCATTCGAACTCATCCATATCCCCGTCAAGGTTGGCCTCACGCACGGGCTTCTTCGCCTCGACCAGCTCATCCAGGAAATTCGTCAGATTGTCAAAATTGTTCTTCTTTTGCCTCTTCTCCTCTTCGGGAGTCATTTTCCATTCCGGCAAGGTGACGTCTATGTCGGCATCGGGCAGCTCGATGACTACGCGCCCGTTGTGTTCGCTGAACCATTCGAGATAAAGCACATTGGCCCAATGCTCGGACGGGTTTAAACCCTTTGCCTTCTGGTCGAAATATTCATGGTAAGGGATGTCCGGCACCCTGGCCCTGCGGGAAGCGGTCATGTCCCCGACTCGACCCGTCTGTTCGGAGTTGATTTCCAAACGCCTGTTTAGAATCGGTGAGGGGTTTTTGAATTCGCAGCGGCTGCCGGCCAGATCCCGATGACAATTCCCCTCCAGTTGCAGCCTAACCGGCTCATCGCGTCCCTCGATTGTTATCTCCCCGATAACCTTCCCGCCGACTGTGTTGTCAATCCAGCCACGGACTATTTCCTTGTCAATACGCAAAGCCATAGATCACATCCTCTTCCTGTTGATGTTATGGATATTCCGCAGTATCTGTGGGTATCAGCAGCCCGTTGGGTAAGTCGGACTTGCCGTTCAGCTCGTGTAGCCCTCATATACGCCCGCCGACAGCGCGGAGATGGTGTTTGATAGGAATTTTGTCTTTCATCATCAGGGGACACTACCTGCGATGAGGGCAAAGTTCAAGTCCCGGTTTAAACTTGACACTTTATTTTGCATGTTTTGGGGTTTTAGCAAAATGAATATTGCCTGAATCCTACAGATACTCGGTCAGTTACATTCGGCCTTTTCACGATCAATTGGCAATTCCATGATCTTTGCCAGGGCATTGGCCAGACCCTCGGCCTCATCTTTGGAAATTATATTCAAAATCGGTGTTCTAACTGGATCAGGATCATCCTGACTTAGCGGATGGAGCATAACACTGGCATTTTCAGGAGTGCCTTCTTCACTGGGGAAATTGACCAAAATAACTTTCTTAAACTTACTGAAAGGCAAACACAATAAAGTTCAGAAGAATAAAGGAAAGGGAAAAATGCGTCCAGATCAAAATACCCATGCTGATATGCAACCATGTGCTCTTCAAGACTGTTTTCAGGAAAAAACTTCTGATCCTCTCCTAATAACACAAAGTCCCCAAATACCGCACCGCAATTTGAACAGACTAACTGACCATCGAATAAATCACGGTTGATATTAAGGACCTTGCCGCAACTATTACAAGTCAACGCACCTTTATTGCCAGATCCATTATCATAGAATTGATTTGCATCGTCTGCCAGCATAAATAATTCACCATTTGCGAAATCTCTCCGAATATAAAACTTGATTCCGATATTTGCAGGGCCCAATGCTGTCCCAAAAGGAGGTCTTATGAGCCAATTTCAAAACTGCTCCTTTGTAACTCTATTTGCTGGTCTTGTGTTCGTTCTTGTCTTTCAAGTACTGTTCGTCAGACACCGGGACGACCTCGATGTTGTCGAAATAATATTTCCCCGGCGGCCAGTAGGCATAGAGCATCACCTTCATTTTGACGACATCCTTGGTGTTGGCAGTAGGGTGGAAACATTGCGATATTCGCAGCCATTTCGTGTCTTCGGTGCGGCATGGGATATAGGTCTCGTAGCGTCTGCGCAGCTTTTCCCTGAAAATCCCGTATCCGCGTATCCACAGCTTTCCTCCCCCGGACGGCTTGGAGGACCTGAAGTCAAAAGATACCCTGTAGGGTCTCCCCGGCTCGATCTCGAAGAAGTCCGAATAAAACGACAGCCCGTAGTATGCAGCGACAGGCTCGTCCGAGGGCGACGGGTTGTGCCAGTCGGTGATCCCCTTTTTTTCCCATTGGGCGCAGAGAGCCTTCTCGGATACAGAAGTGTCCATGCAGATTACCTTTCCCCTTCCCTTTTCCTCGATCCAAGACACCCCGAGCCCGTCGGGCTTCTCCCAACACAGGGGTCTCTCGGGATCCTCCGGGTCAACCTTCTCGAAACTGCCGTTGACCAGGAGCGGGTCGGCGTGCAGAAAAGACACCACAAGCAAAAAAACCATGAAAAGCAAGCATGTCCTGTTTATAGAGCCAATTTCAAAACTCCGCGTGAACCGCGTTGGTAAGGCAAGCTGTGCCTCCACCCCAACTATTTGGGCGGCAAACTCTTTTGGTGTGAATGCCACGCCGGATCGGTCGGGACAGACCAGACAGGCATGCCCGCCCCCGCATCGGCGTGGCCTCGCATCCGAAATGGCAGGCTGCTCGGCCACAGGTGGTTTTGAAATTGGCTCTATAGGCATCTGTACCCTATATCTTGAAATCCGGAGATATACTGATTTCAGATGCTGGCCTCGCCCAATGGACGCTGCCGAACTCCGAGGGCAGTATGTTCGAGGAATAACATTGCAACATGACCTCGTCCAAGGCAGAGGCATATACCAAACTGTCGTTATCGAGCTTTTCCTCCTTGACGAGATCGCTTGGGAATACAGGGATGTCTGCGGCGGATTTTTGGATTGCGTTGGTGACCATCAGGTGTGAACACGCGGCTCTGGCATCACAACGGAAACGGCCGCCGTCAAGAATCGAATCCACCGTCAGAACAACCTTTGCCTCAGGCATATCGTTCGGACTGCCATAGTTCTCCACGGTGCCGCCCTTGAATCGAGCTATATAGACCTCCCCGGCACCGCCGGCAAAAACAATGCTGGCATCTTCAAAGTCGAACTGCAGCAAAGGCCCTATCTGGTGTTTGCAGGAATGGGTGGTGTAGAAAAGGACTTCCACGCCCGACTCGGTGATCACCCGCACCATCCCGGTGTCGTAGTTCTCGGTTTCTTTGGCGCGGTATATCTCCGCAGTGACTTTCTCGGGCACAGCGGCGAGATAATCCTCGGCACCGAGCAGATAAAGCATGTTGTGCAGATAGTGGGCAGTGGCATTGGTGACTGGACTGTCCATCACATAGTTCCCGCCGAGCTTGATCCTGCCGGCCCATGGAGCCCGGGCATAATAGGATGCCATTCGCGGCCATAAAGAGATTGTCTTCATTCGCAGAGGTCTGCCGAACCTGCCGCCCATGATGTCCTTCTTCAGACGGATTGTTGCAGGCGCATAGGACCACTGGTAGCCCACCGCCACCTGCCTGCCGCCGGAAGATTCCTGCGCCTCGAGCATAGTCACGGCATCGTCAAGGGTGGCCGCCAAAGGCTTCTCGCACAAGACGTGGGAGCCCATCTCCAGCGCCTTGCAGGTCATCGGTGTGTGCAGGTGTATCGGGGCGGCGATGATTACCAGATCAGGCTTGATATCCTTGTACATCGCGTCAAGGTCGGGGAAAAGCGGGAGGCCTGCAGCCTTGATCTCCGCGAGATGCTCGCATGACACAGGATTGGGGTCCACCACCGCGACGAGTTTGATATGCCCGGGTAACTCGGAATTAAAGAACTCCCCGAGATAATGGTTTCCATACCCACCCAGGCCAACCAGGGCGACACTCACATTGCTAGGCATCTTGACAATTCCTTATTGTTAAAGTTGAATCTTCCACGATTCTTTCTGGCACGACATTGGTTCACGGTTCACGGTTCGCGGTTCGCGGTTCACGGTTCGCGGTTCGCGGTTCACGGTTCAAAGTTACTGGTTTTCCTGACACCTGCTTGCCACGGCATAGCCCGCAGGGCGACGCCGGGAAACCTGAAACCTGTTACTCCGACCGCCGACTCTAACGGCTGCCGTCAACATAGATTTGCGGGTCGCGCACAAGGCAATCTATATGCACTTTCACATTATTCGATCCGCCCATGCTGCAATTATTGCCGAAAGCGAAGTGCACGGTACCGGCTATCTTCTCGTCGCCAAGCAGATTCCCTGTCATTTTCAGCGCGGTGTTTGTGCCGATCCCGAACTCGGCAAGCAGCAAGGCCTCATCTCCGAAGGCGCACAAGGTATCCTTGAGTTTGGCAAGACGTTGCCGCCCTTCGGCGCAAGCCCGCGCGTCCAGAAATTCAACGATCCTGCCGCCTTTGATCTCCAAGGGAACCGGTGAAGTCAAGTCCGGCCCGCGCTGTCCGCCTATCGTGCCGTCTATAACAAGAAGCCCCTTTGCGGAAAGCTCGTCGGGAGCTACAAATGCCTCGCCGGCCGGCAGGTTCCCGAAAATTCCCCCCCGGTCAATCCTCCCGTTGTCGTTAAGAGGCTTGTGCCTTCCCACTTCAAACTCGATGTCCGTGCCTCCCGGGGCAAGCACCCTGATTTTTCTCTTGCCCGTGAGCCTTTCCGTCCAGTGAGCTCCGGCGGAATCAAGATCCTCGGGCTCGGCCGCCAGACCGTTGACGAAAGTTTCGGCATCCACCCCAGGAAGAGTGGCTACCCGCGCGCCGCATCGGATCGACTCCCTCACCGCGTCGGTGTGGGTAATGGAATACATTGTCGGGGCGATGACGACATCGAAGGTCTTCATCATTTGGGCGATCTTGTCGGGCGGCTCCTTCCCGTGCCCACCGGTAGGAAGCATCTCCACTTTTGAGATATCCAGGGACAACGACCCGCCGGCGGCAACAAAGGCATCCGCGATATCCGAAGTGGAGCTGTCGTACAGCAACAACACTCTTTCACCCTTGCCTACCGCAAGATATAAGCCGAGCGCCCTCCCGGCTGATAAGCTCAAATCACTCATCACTTCTCCGAAGCCAGTTCCATAATCGCCTTGCGAACCTCAGCCGTGTAAAGATTGCCCAGATGCCCGCCATGGGCGAAGATTCTTGCTCTGGCACCCAATCTCTCCCTGAGCCAACCAACATCACCCTCCCTGAGGAGGAAGTCGTCGGCATTGTGGACTACCCGGACGCGGCTGTCGTCCCTCAGAGTCTGCTCGACAGCGCCCAGGCCGGCTCTCGACAAAATGGCTTCGGCGGATTCAACCCCTGGCTCGCGTTTGGCAAGCTCCTTGAGAAGCATGCCGTCCACATAGGAACGGAAATTGATCCTGTCCAGCTCGGAATAGATCCCCCTCTGATCAAAAAACGCCTTCTCCGAACGAAAATAGCCCGTGTCGTGGAACTTGTGTATGCAATAAAGCATCTCAACCAAATTGAGGTGGAAACTCAGCCCGATAAGGAACTTGGCATCTTCGTTTGCCAAATCAACCTGATCCGGGGATTTTCCGCCGGAAATCCTTATGTCCCTTCGCCGCTCAAGGTTCGCACCGAGCGGCCCGGCTTCCTCGGAGGAGCCTTTGAGTATGTCAAAATAGGAAACCACGCAATGCCTCATCCGAGAACGGATATCCTCCTTCCTCCAGGTCGCGCCTATGGCGTAGTACTCGTCAAGCTTGCCCGTAGCGTAAAGCATGTCAACTGGAGGGTTTATCGCAACGTAGCGATCGAAAAGTCTCTGCTTATCCATATCGGCGACGAACAGCGTGTGCAAGGCTCCCATCGAGCTTCCGGTCAGCACTTTACGTTTGATCCTCCCGGGCCATTCCTTCCCGAGCTCGGCCAATAGCAGAGTCACGGCCTTTTTCACGTCCTCCGCGTCCGCGGGTGTGTATCCGGGCGTGACGATCGTGCCTGCGGCCTGCATGAACTGCCAGTTGAACGCGCTGCTTATGACCACGGCGGAGTAGCCCTCTGAATAGAACATGTGCGCGAACGCGGTGGGCGACAAATCCACATGGCTGCCCCCTGTTCCTGGAAGGATGACGACAATGTCGGCAGGCTCGCTCTGCATCCATAAGTTGTACTTCAATGCGGGTCTTTCCGGGAGCACTTGTACGCTTCCCTTGCTGCGCCGGTCATAAAAATTCCTGTAGAAAGGCGACAGCCTGTCCCAGACACTCGTGTCCTCCCTGACAAAAAAGAGACCGGTTCGCAAGGTGTTGAAATATGAGCCCTTGTCTGAATAGTCTTCTATCAGCTCGAAATTCTGACCGGAGCCGAGAAGATATGCCGGGAACAACGCCAGCGACAGGAGGGGAAATAACACCCCCGACCCAAGGCACCGGCAGAGAACCTTAATGCCAAAATTCATATATCCTCCTGACGTATATGTAGTTGCGCAAGGCAATATAGGTGTCCATATAGGCATCACGCATCCTGATGTAGTCATCCAGTGACATCGATACGCTGTTCAATGTGAACCCGCCGCCAATGGATATCCCTATCGGGAAGGGAATCACGAAAAGGGATGCCCAGAACAGCGGGTCCGCTGCGAGGTCCAGAATCTTCCCGAATATGTCTGTTGATGTTATCCCCCCGTATATCGGGATGAACAGGATTATCCCCGGCGGGATGCCCCATTCCGCGAAGGCCGCGGCGAAACTGCTGTCATAAGACTTCAATCCCCACCAATCGGCGGCCGGATCGTATGCTCCCGCGATCCCGACGGTAGTGTTTATGAGGAAACGGCAGAACTCTATCCCCGCAGGCTCCCAGCGGGCTCTGAGAAGGTTGCTGAGCACCTTGCGCGGCATCTGAAGGTTGCCGTCTATATTTCCAAGCCTCTCCCGCAGATACTCCGGGATTATCCCTGTATAGACAGCCGATATGGGCCTTATCGCATACATGATGACAACGTCGTTGAACTCGAACACGGCTCGGTTCATTCCCTGAAGGGGGTCGTCGATCTCCAGCAGCTCAGGGATGCCCGGCACACCAGGGATGCCGGCATCAACATATCCGCCTGCATGAGCAACATTCGATCCTCCCCCGGCAGCTTCGGCAGGCAATAAAACCATGAAGCCGAGGAGGAAGATCAACACAAAATGAACAAGGGTCTTTCTCATAAGCAACACTCCATATACAAGCCGGCAACTGCACGATGCAACATGCCGTTATACGCGTAAAATACCGTCGTATCGAAGCTTTTCAAACAGGTCAAGCACGATAATTTGATTTATCGAGCCAATTTCAAAGACTCCGCGTGAACCGCGTTGGGAGTGCAGGCGAGGCAGACGGTGCGGCGAAATGGCGGATGCATAACCGAATCCGTCTGTGCAGTCCTCACTATTTTCCCTTTCCCGGCTTGATGGTGAGCGATGGCGGGGCTATGGTCACCTTGCTCCCGGGAGCAAGGTCGCTTGTCAGCCACACATTACCTCCTATCACCGATCTGCGGCCAATCACTATGTCGCCCAAAATTGTCGCCCCAGAATAGATGGTGACATCGTCCTCAATCGTCGGATGACGCTTAGCCCCCTTGATGATCTTCCCGCAGGCGTCCTTGGGAAAACTAAGTGCCCCCAGCGTTACGCCCTGGTATATCTTCACGTTGTTCCCGATCTCCGCTGTTTCACCTATCACCACACCCGTCCCATGGTCTATGAAGACTCCCTTGCCCAAACTCGCGCCAGGGTGAATGTCTATGCCAGTGATGGTATGCGCGTACTCTCCAAGCATCCTCGGGATAAGCGGGACCTTTTGCATGTAGAGCACATGCGCCACCCTTTGTATCGTGATCGCCCTGACCCCGGGATAGCTAAGAATGATCTCGTCAAGGCTGGCCGCCGCCGGGTCACCGTCATAGGCGGCCTGCACGTCCAGTTTCATGATTGAACGGATTTCGGGAATTGCCCCTATCAGGGCGACGGTGGCATCCCTCGCCATCTTCGGCACGTCGCAGTCGTGGCATTTGTTCATTGCGCAGTTGTAACGGTAGGAGCGCATGATCTGGCTGAACAGCGAGGGATATATTTTGCTGAGTGACTCTCCGACACAGTATCTTACGCTACTCATACTTGCAGTCTTTCTGCCCGCATAACCAGGGAAAATAATCTCCAGGATATCCTTGAGTATGTCCAGCACCTCGGTTTCACTGGGCAAGTTAAATCCTTCTATATGGTTTATCCCCTGCGCGTCCTGATATGTCGAGACGATCTCGCCCACCATGCGGTCGACAAATTCTGAATCGGTCTCGATGGGCATATTTTCGTTCGGACAGGCCTTCATGCTGATCTCCTCATAATTATTTCATCTTCTTTAAATCAATGGCCGATTGGCCTTCGAGCACAAGTCGAGCCGCCGACAACAAATCATCCGCAACTTCAAACCCGCCTCCTGATGTGGAGCCCTCATGGAAGGACTCCCCCCTCCCGTGCAGCAGAAGAACGTTTCTACAGCAACCCGCTGCTATACCCGCCTCGACATCGGAGGGCTTGTCACCGATCATAACCGATGCAGACAGATCTATGCCCAGTTTGGCGGCCGCATCGAGCAACATCCCCGGCAGGGGTTTCCTGCAAACACACGACTGCCCGGGGGCATGAGGACAATAGCACACACCGTCAAAGACAACACCCTCGGCGGCAAACAACTCTCTCATCTTACCATGCACTGCGTGCATATTTTCTTCGGCGTACATGCCCCTGCCTATCCCAGACTGGTTCGTGACCACTACAAGCAGAAATCCTGCCTTGCGAAATTCGCGGAGAGCCTCGACAACACCAGGGAGAATCCTCACGCATGCCGGATTCGACAGATAGGGGACATCCTCTATAAGAGTGTCGTCCCTGTCCAGAAATACAGCTTTGTGCATATAATATCCCAGTCTTGAAATCAGCTCTCCAAGAATAATACCGCGACAGTGGCAATTGTCAATGGAGGGTTGTGATTTCGGACGCACTAGACTGTCTTGTCCTGATGAGCCAGTCTCAAATTGGCTCTTTATGCAAACGAGAAAGTGCAATGCGCTATGAAAAACGAGACGATGAGGTACAGTGAGTTGTTCAAGCTGCAGGTGGTGTCGGAGCTGGAGGCAGGTCGGCTTTCCTCTGTATGCGAGGCGAGAAGGAAGTATTCCATCAGAGGCGGCGGCACCGTCTCCAGTTGGATTCGGAAGATAATTTACAATCATGCCAGCGGGAGCAAAGATAGTGGGATGAAAGAAGTTCAAAGTGGTTTGGCGGATTGTTCTGGCGGCGGTGGGGTCTCCGGGGCCTGGCGCTTGGCTCGGGAGCAGAGCCCGTATCTGCTGCAGCATGCCGGCAACTCTGTTGAGTGGTTCCCTTGGGGGCAGGAGGCCTTCGACAAGGCCGCGGCGGAGAACAAGCCGATATTTTTATCCATCGGCTATTCCTCATGCCACTGGTGTCATGTGATGGCGCACGAAAGCTTCGAGGACGCGGCGACAGCCGAGCTGCTCAACCGTCATTTTGTTTGCGTGAAGGTGGACCGAGAAGAGCGCCCGGACATAGACCGGGTCTACATGTCCTTCGTCCAGGCGACCACCGGCAGCGGGGGATGGCCGCTAAGCGTATGGCTCACCACCGACCTCAAGCCCTTCTTCGGCGGGACATATTTCCCCCCCAAGGAACGTTGGAACATCCCGGGGTTCAAGTCAGTGCTGCTCAGGATATCCGACCTCTGGAGCGAGGAGCAAGACTCCATCGCCTCATCCGCCGATGAGCTGGCTGCGAAATTCGCAGAAGTACACCAGTCTTCGTCGGGCGGCAGTGCCAAGGATCTCAGCGACGAGATCGTCCGCAGGGGCTTCCTGTATTTCACGGAGACTTTCGACAGCGTCAACGGGGGCTTCGGGCAGACCCCGAAGTTCCCCACCCCGCCAGTGCTGGGGTTCCTTCTCCTCCACCACCGAGCCACCGGCGACAAGAACGCGCTGGACATGGCGACGACAACATTGCGGAAAATGGCCGAGGGAGGCATACACGACCATATAGGAGGGGGCTTCCACCGGTATTCCACCGACGCCGGATGGGTTTTGCCGCATTTCGAGAAGATGCTCTACGATCAGGCGCAGCTCGCCACTGTCTACCTGAATGCCTACCTTGCCACCGATGATGATTTTTTTGCGGAAGTCGCAAAGGACACTCTCGGCTATATACAGTCAGGGCTGGCTGGGCCAGAAGGCGAGTTTCACTCTGCCGAAGACGCGGACAGCCAAAAACCCGGCAATCCGGATGTCCACTCGGAGGGCGCATTCTATCTTTGGAGCCATGACGAGATAGTCGAGGCCATCGGCCCTGATCGCGCTAAGGTTTTCTGCGTCTGCCATGGCATATATCCGCATGGCAACATCCCCGCCGACCCGCACGGGGAGTTCAAGAATCTAAACATAATACGTGTCGTACTAACGGAAGAGGAAACCGCCAAGACAGCAGGCATCGGCGTTGAAGACACCCGCCGTATGCTCGATGAGTCAAAGGGAATCCTCCTCGCAAGACGCTCGCTGCGCCCGAGGCCGTTCAAGGACGACAAGGCCGTTCTCGCCTGGAACGCGCTGGCAATTTCCGCCTTCGCGCTGGCCGCCACGGCCCTGGACTCAACAAAATACCTCGACACCGCCGCGCCGGAATACTTCTCGTCCCCTTCCGGCGACACCACCCTGATCTACCGCCCGAGGGAGGATTTCGAGGGCTCGGAGCCGGCTGGGAACTCCATAACCGCAATAAACCTCCTGCGAATATCGCAAATCCTCGGCGACGAACAAATGGATAACCGAGCAAAGTCGCTGATTGCGAATTTCGCAGGGAAAATTTACCGCGCCCCGCACGCCATGCCAATGATGCTCTCGGCAATGACCTGCTCCCTGCATCCCCCTCCACTCATGCTTCTGTCCGACGAAGACCCGCCCGAGAAAGCACGGCAAAAACTCAAAAAGCTTCGTCAGGTCTATGCACCATACATGTCAATCGCACTCGTCGGCAAGAACACCAAGACCATCATGCGCAACCCTGCAGCAGGCCACTCCGCTGAGACCTCGCATAAACCGGCATTCCTGATGTGCTCCCGCGGAACATGCAGACCACCTTCAACCAACATTGACGAAATAATCCAAGAAATACTCAGAGCGTAAGAAACCGGGCACAGGGAATGTTCAGATGTGCCAGTGACTATAGATCCACGGCACACTGCGGCAACTGCTTTATTTAGGATCAATGGCGTGGGGGCACGGCCTGCGCCAATCAACTCTCGGTTCCGTCCACGGTAGTTGGCACATCGTTTCTTTGTATTCGCAGCAGCATGGAGAGTACTTGGGCAAGGGAGCTCGGGCGCTTGTCCGGGGCCTTCGCCAGGCACTTGGCGACAATTATCTCGGTCCATAACGGCGAGAAGTTGCTTCTGATGCTCTCGATGGGGGGCGGAGCCTTCAGGGAATGCAGCTCGTAGAGGTTATTGTAGCTCTCCGCGACGAATGGCGGAGTGTTCGTGGCGAGATGATAGACCGTGGCGCCGTAGGAATATATGTCCGAAGCAAAGCTTGCCTTCTTGCCGCCGAATATCTCAGGGGCCATATATATCGGCGTGCCGACTATCATCCCCTCCTGGGTGAGCTCCAGCGGGTTGGGCAACTGGGCTATCCCGAAGTCGCATAGTTTGACCTGCTTTGTCGAGGGTATGAATATCGAGTTCTTTAATTTTATATCGCGATGGATTATTCCCTTGTCGTGTATCTGGCTCAGTGCGCACGCGAGGTCGAAGGCTATCGAGAGGACTGTTTTTTCCGGCAGCCTGCCCCTTGATATCAACAACTCCTCAAGGTCAATCCCGTTTAGGTACTCCATGACAAGAAAGGTTCCACCACGGTAAATTCCCCTGTCATGGAACTTGATGACGTTGGGATGGTCTATCTGCGACATTATCTCTATCTCGTACTCGAAGCGCCTCTGGACCTCATCCTGATTCCCTGCCGCACCAGACAGTAATTTCATAGCATAAAGATTGTTGTCCCTTTTGTCCATGACCTTGTAGATCACCGAGGTTTTGCCCATGCCGAGCGAGTCGAGAACCAGATATTGTCCCACCCTGTCGCCGATGAACGGTATTTTCCTGGGGGAATTTTCGGATTCCTTGAAGTCGCCCGCCGACAGCACCTGCCTGCACAGGAGTGTCCGGACACGAAGTGCAAACTCCTCAGGCTTGAAAGGCAGAAACACAAAGTCGTCAGCCCCGGAATCAAGCAGTTGCCCCTCGGAAATCCCGTCCTCCTTCCTGACAAGAAGCATCACGCGCACATGCGGATACGCCTCCTTCACAGTGCGGCAGAGGGCGATCCCGGAATTGCCGTCGTCATCCTCGATGTGGGGGTCGGCAATAAGAAGCTCGACCTCAGGAGGCCCGTCAGGCTGGGTATCTTCCAGCTCAGAGGGAATACCCATGATCCTGTGCGCCGAAACAGGTGTCGAGGCAGTCAGAACCTTTTTGAACCCGTCTTCGCGAAGACAGCTGCAGATGGTGTCGCAAAGGCTCTTGTCACCCGATGCCAGCAGGACGGGCGAGTCAGGGTCTGCCATGTGGCCCCCTCCGGGAGTTCTGGAATATACCATTGTATCCATTGAAAAATATCATCCCTATATCGTTGTGCCCAGACTTTATCGATTCAATAGCCTGAGGAGTCCTCCTCCACTGCGTATCCTCGATTGCCTAGCCGGCTTAGCATCGCCGCCATGCGATCCATCTCACCCTTGCGCTTCCGAATTTCCCATCGAAATTTCAATTACATGCCTGGTTCTTTCAGACCCCGGATTCAGAAACGCTTTTCGTGTATTGCGTTCACCGGCAAAACACCATTTCAAGTCCCTGACAAGAATATGTTCAGGATGCTCGACGCTTCCCTCAACATTCAAAATCGCCACGGGGACAAACCTTCCATGGACAGTTCTTATCTCCAGATACGAGAACCCCTGTCCCCCGTAACCCCACGTCTCAATGCGTATGACCTCTGGAATTCCCCTGCCTACTATAGGGATGTCATATCGGTAAAAGGCGGCGGAATGTCCGGGCTCCTTGAAAACTCCGTCTGCTGCAAATGTCATCTTTTTTTGCCCGCGCCAGCGGATGCTGAATGAAGTCTTCTGGGCAGAATATTGATCCGGGAGGAAAAAAGCCAGTGAAAGAACTGAACGCTTGCTGTCATTTTGTGTAAGCAAAGCAAAATCCTCCTTCATCCTCGAGTATCTGGCTTTGAGTTCACGTGGCACAAGTCCCTTCCTGTGCTCTTTCCACTGTTTAAGTCGGGAATTGTGAATTCTCTCCATCTCGATCAGCACTTTCCGTAGCCGCGCAGCTGTGGGTCTGCACATCTTCCCCATAGGCTGGATTAGTTCAGGAACGAGAATTCTCAGTTGACGATTGACCTGCGCCTGGTCAAGCTCGGCAAGAATGTCCTCGATGACTTTTTTCCCAAGTCCGCCTTTCACTGACCCTGAGTGGCTGCGGATGGAAGATGAAATCGCTCCGACAAGACAGTCTTTTTCGCGCTCGGAGTCCAGCTCCAGACCTCTGGACAAAGCCCTGACGGAAAAACCAGTCTCTAAAATGGAAGGCAGTCTTTTGAGATTCTTCACAGCTTCTACAAGTTTTTCATCCCTGACATCAAGAACGGCCTTGATGCTTTCACTGTATATGTCTTCCGCCTTTCCAGTGTCTCCGTCTCTCCAGAGACGTCCCGCAAAAGCTATTGTCGGATAGCTCCCATAGAGAAACTTGCAGCTCTTTTCCCAGGTGGTCAGCAGTCCTCCGATGGGGCGGTATCTCGAAGCATATCTTGTAAACGTCTCGACGTTGCGGGCACTGTAGTCCGCCGGAGCAACCATGTAGTCAAAACCTTTCGCATCGTATTTTGCAAAAGAATCCTCTCTCACCTGGTTCAGAAAATGACCCACGGGAATATCTGCAATGGTGCCATAGTGCCAACTGCACATGACAATGTCCTTCGGAATTTCATCCAGGGCTTCAGGATACATCTCGAACATGTCATCCCATACAATCATCCTTTTCCCTAATTTTTCGGTGATGATTCTTCTGCTTCGGCGGAGATGCTCCGAAAAAATCGAGCTCTGGGTCTGGCCATCGAACTCGATTCTGTCACGGCATACGGGACAATAGCCTATGTCCCAGCTCTCATCGCAGCCCGCGTGGAAATACTTTGAAGGGAACAATTCGGCTATCTCTGTCAGGTATGTTTCCAGAAACACGAAGGTCTCGTCAAGCGACGGACAGAACATCCCCAGTTGATTTCCAAAGCGCCCCTCTCTTCCTCCGCGAAGTTCGGCAAGACTTTCCAGCTCTTTGTGACAAAGGAATTTCTCGGCGTGCCCCAGCGTGGACACCACCGGAATAACATCAAGTTCTCTTGCAGACGCTAAATCAACAATCCGACGAATCTGATCCGGAGAATATGATTCATTCTTTGATGGATACGGGAACGAGTCCGTCCGGATCCGACCTTCAAGATAAAGCGTCAGTGAATTGTACCCATTGGCAGCTATGAAATCAATGAATTCCCCGATGAATTGTAATGTCTCCATCTGCCGTGCGAGATCAAGCTGAACAGAACGGATTCCCCATCCCTCATTATTTCTTCTCATGACTTTTCCCTGCTCTTAGAGCCAGTTAAAAACTCCGCGTGAACCGCGTTGGGAGCGCAGGTGCGGCAGACGGCGCGGCGAAATGGCTGGTGCATACCCGAAGCTCTCTGTGCCTGCCATTTCGCCGTGGCGAGTGCCGTGCCTCCGCCCCAACCCTTTGGGCGGCAGGCTCTTTTGGCGCGAATGCCACGCCGTAGCGGTCGGGACAGACAATACAGGCATGCCCGCTTCCGCATCGGCGTGGCCTCGCATCCAAAATGGCTGGCCGCGCGGCCACGGGTAGTTTTGAAATCGGCTCCTTAATTAATACTGATTCCCCCCGCCATGCAAGCAAGCTGCAAATGAAAAACTGCCCCGCAGGGCAGTTTTTGAAAGTCAATCTTCCTTTTACGGTGTCTACAACTCCTGCAGACCCGTCAAAGGCTACTTGACGCCTTTTTCGGGGTCTACGCCACCTGCTCGGCCTTGGTCACTTCCTCATGGTTATGCCGGTAGAGTTTCCTGTCCTGGAATTCCTCCTTTTTTCCCTTGTTCCAGTTCTTCACCGGCCGGTGATAGCCGCACACCCTGCTGTAGATCTCCGTCCTCATCTTGCACTTCGCCATCAAGCTCTCTCCTTTCCGTTTTTTTGTTGTTTGTTTATCCTGCGTCATGGGTGGCTTATGACGTCAGGCGCTTAATATTTTCAATTGGTCTGCGGTGAGCCCTCCTCCCCCTGCGGGCGTATCCGAGCCGTCGTCGTATGGGCATTCCTCGTGTTCGCCGGCGATATATCCATGCACCGGGCAGATGCTGAAGCTCGGCGTGATTGTGAAATATGGTATTCGGTAGTTCTCGGCGATCCTTCTGACCAGGGAGGCAACCTGCAGCGGATCGCTTATGCGCTCGCCGAGGAAGGAATGGAATACTGTCCCGCCGGTATATTTCCTCTGCAAAGGCTCCTGCAGGTCGAGGGCCTCGAAAAGGTCGTCCGTGAATCCCGCCGGAAGCCATGAGGAGTTGGTGTAATAGGGGTTGGTGTCGCCGGCACAGATGATTTCTGGGTACTTCTTCTTGTCGAGCCTGGCCAGCCGGTAGCTGGTGCCCTCTGCAGGCGTCGCCTCAAGGTTGTAGATATGTCCCGTCTCCTCCTGGTAGGTCGCAATACGCTCACGCATGAAGTCCAGAACCCTCTCGCCAAACTGCATTCCCTCCTTGTCGGCTATGCAACAACCCAGAAAGTTCAGGCATGCCTCGTTAAGGCCCACCAGGCCGATGGTGCTGAAGTGGTTCTTCAAGGTTCCCAGGTATATCTTTGTGTATGGCAGCAGGTCGCCGTCGAGATGGCGCTGGACGACCTTGCGTTTGATCTCGAGGGAGTCTCGCCCCATGTCCATCAGCAGCGCCAGCCGGGAGAAGAATTCGTTTTCCGTGCGGGACGTGTAGCCAAGCCTTGGCATGTTTATCGTGACCACCCCGATCGACCCGGTCTGCTCGCCAGCGCCGAAAAGCCCGCCGGTCTTGTTGCGAAGCTCGCGCATGTCCATCTGCAGCCTGCAGCACATGCTCCTCACATCACCAGGATTTAGCTCGCTGTTGATGAAGTTCTGGAAATAGGGTATCCCGTATTTTCCAGTGACCTCAAAGAGTATCCGCGCATTCTCGCTGTCCCAGTCGAAGTCGGAGGTGATGTTGTATGTGGGGATCGGGAAGGTGAATATCCTGCCGTCGCGGTCACCCTCGCTCATAACCTCGAGAAACGCCTTGTTGAGCTGGTCCATCTCGTGCTGGTAGTCGCCATAGTACTTGCCGTCGCATATCTTGCCGCCAACTATCACAGGCGTGCTCTTGAGGTCCTCCGGGACAGTCCAGTCGAATGTCAAATTGGTGAAGGGGGTCTGCCCCCAACGGCTGGCGATGTTCAGCCCGAACACAAACTGCTGGACATTCTGCTTGATCTGCTTGTACTCGAGACGATCCTCCCTTATGAAGGGTGCCAGAAGCGTGTCGAAGGAGCTGAATGCCTGCGCCCCGGCCCACTCGGTCTGCAAGGTGCACATGAAGTTGACTATCTGCCCCAGCGCCGTGTCGAAATGCTTGGCAGGTGCCGCGCTGGCACGCCCCTCCCGCCCGCGGAATCCCTCGGAAAGAAGCTGCCTTAGACTCCAGCCCGCACAGTACCCCACTATACCGCATGAAAGGTCATGAAGATGGAAATCCCCGTCCTTGTGCGCCTCGGCTATCTCCCTTGAATACATGTTGGTAAGCGAATAATGCGCCACAACCGAGCCGCTGACATGATTCAGCAAGCTGGCGTAGGAGTATCCAGAGTTCGAGTTCTCGTTCACCCGCCAGTCATTCATTTCTATATAAGAGGACACGAGGCTGTGCACGTCCATCATGAGCTGCTTTTCTTCGCGCAGCCTCTTATGCTGCGCACGATAGAGGATATACAGCTTAGCCGCCTTCGACAGCCCCCTTTTTATGAACGCCTGCTCGACCTTGTCCTGGATCAGCTCTATGTCCGGGATGTTGTCCTCGAAAATTTCCTCGCCCATCGAGTCTATCGCATGACGGCAGATCGTCCTGGAAAGTTTCTCGTTGTCTATGCCGGCTGCCTTCAACGCCTTCTCCGCCGCCAGCCTTATCCTCTCAGGATCGAAGTCGACAATCCTGCCGTCGCGCTTACGCACATGGGTGTACTTGGTCTCAGACATATTCAATCTTCCTTGCTTTTGCCCCGCATAAAAACAAAAAACCCAGCATCAAAGAACGGGCAAGGGCCCGTGAAAACATCGCTGGAGATACAAATAGCACCTTCTCTTGTAGGTGGCAAGCATGAAAACCACAATATATTGTGTTTTTTTTGATAAAACTCTAATATGAGCCTGACGAGGCGCTTGCAAGACCGTCAATTTTCTTGCTGTCGGAAGTTTCGATAATGTCGCAGAGCGGTCTTTCCAAAGTGGCGGGAGCATCCTGCTCCCGTGTCTGAATTTGCGAACTTCGCAGAAGCGCATCTACGCCGTCGTGGACTGCAACAGGCACCATCTTCAGCCGAGGAGGTCAAGGCATTCATCACGGGGAACAATAGCAGCCTGGTGAGCCGATTTCAAAACTCCGCGTGAACCGCGTTGGGAGCGCAGGCGCGGCAGACGGTGCGGCGAAATGGCTCCAGTATTTCTATCCCCCCGACGCGGTCACGCGATGCTTGAAATTGGATCTGACATCACACATGGTCAAATATTGGCATTTAATATCCAACTATTGGCATGCCTCTGCACTTGACATGACAGTAATATGTGGCATTATGTACACTATAGTGCTGTTTCGGGTATATTTTCTCAGGAAGGAGGTATATAATGCTTACGAGCCAATTTCAAAACCCCGCTTGGCCGCTCGACCCGCCATTTTGGATGCGAGGCCACGCCGATGCGGAAGTGGACATACCTGCCTGGTCTGCCCCGACCACTCCGGCGTGGAATTCGCGCCAAAGGCGCAGAGGCTTCACTCTAATCGAACTCCTCGTCGTGATTGCCATCATAGCAATTCTGGCTGCGATCTTGATGCCAGCATTGAGTACTGCCCGCGAACAGGGGCGTATTACTGTCTGCGTCTCGAATCTGCGTCAGATCGGGCTCGCCGCCACCGGGCATGTCGAGGCCTATGACGGCTGGTATGCAAAATTCGAGGGCTGGCGCTCATCATACCTTTGCATTATGAACCCCAACAGCACATGGAAGGAATATTATGCCCCAAAAAGGATGCCCGGCATATTTATCTGCCCCACCGGCAAGGGCAAGCTGGACACGGACTGGTCAAGCGATGAGACACTACAGAACAACATCCTCTTCAGTCAGGGACTGCGTAACAACGGGTCATCCAATTGGCCAATACAGCATTTGCGTAATACTGCTATCTTTAACCCAACCCTGGCCATGACGCAGTATTGTATTTGGCGCAACAACTACGTCGATACCTGGGACAGCGTTCCGCCCATTTTCCCCGACACCCATGATGTCGGTCGGCCATTGGTCTTTGCCGACCTGCATGTCGAGAAAGAACGCACTCTTGTAGCGGTGGATAAATTGTGGGAAAGACCCGTGTGGTTTGCCGGGTGGGATACAAAAGGACTGAGTCCGTATTAAGACGCGACTTCTTGTAAAACACACTAAATCTGAGGAGATTGACAATGGAGTCATCGAGCAGAGTTTTGATTTTGGCGACTGTTGTTGCATCCGCGGCCACTTTCACCGCTTGCAAGTCTTCAGGGTCTTTAGAGGGAGCCATAGACACTGTGACCTACCATGTGGACAACCGTGCGGGAAACGCGTCGGACGACAACCCCGGCTCGTATGATGAGCCGTTCATGACGATCAGCAAGGCGGCGGCAGTCGCCGGGGCGGGCGACACGGTGAAGATCCGTACCG
>JAFGFR010000141.1 GCA_016930955.1 Victivallales bacterium
ATCTCGCAGTCGGGGCATCGTATGCCGTGACGGCGACAATCCTCCGGCGCGCCTCCCTCATTTTGCGAAAATCGCAGACGTTGAGCTTCTTCTTCTTTTTGTTTTCCATAGTTGCGCCTACAATGCGAAAGGTTTAAAATAGGAATCGAAAAATCTATCAGGGTCAACGGTCAGGGCCACCTCGTGCGGCCCGGCGGGATCCTTTTCCCAGTTCGTGAAGCCGCAGCGGTCGCCCTCTGCTGTCTCGACGGTCACATCACCCCGTTCGAAGCCGCAGACACCTTCGTCAAAGAGGCATACCGCGGTCAGCGGGTCGTGGAATGTTATTCTTCCGGCATGCTTGAACCATATCTCCGAAAAGTCCAGCACTGGTCTGAGAAGCTCGTGCCGGGTGAAGATATTTCTCACCTCGGCCGCGTCCATGGTGACCTTCGTTGTCACGTCAAGCCCGACCGAACGGAATGTCTTGGGCCTGCTCCTGTACACCATGTCCGTCGCATGGGCATCGCACAAAGCGTTCCACTCGCACTTCCTCCCCACGCCGTCGAAATAGCCGCACATGAGGACCAGTGATTCGAGCAGGGAGGGGATTTCCGGATCCATTGCGAAGAGCACGGCCACATTCGTCAGCGGGCCGATGGCCAGCAACGTGATCTCGCCGGGATTGTCGCGAATTATCTTTTGCATGAAGGCTATCGCACCGGCGACTGGGAAGTCGGAATCGTGTTGCCACCGTGCCAGTGCCTCCGCCTGGGGCGCGCAAGGCTGCCTCTGTTTCCCGATCAGCGGTGTTTCTATGCCCGGATAGATGGGGACATGCCTTGCAGCGATATTGCACATTGCGCTGGCCATGCTCGCGCGTCTTGTCGCCTCGCCTGAGACTGTGGTTATACCGCACAACCCGCAGTCCTGCCGCGCAAGCAGATAGGCCAGACATACTGCGTCGTCTATGTCGCTGCCGATATCCGTGTCCAGCAATATTTTTTTCATCATGATCACCCTGTCCCCACAATATCCATCCTCGCAGGCAAATTTCCAATGTCTTCCAAATATAACACATGAAAAACCCAAGAGTTGATCAAAGGAGGCAATTTCAAAACCCCGCGCGGCCACGGGAGGGGAGTTCTGAAACTGGCTCCAAGGATAAAGATCTTTGTGACTCCTGACATCTGATTGCCTGAGTAGTTACAAATTTTTTCATATTCTTGCTCTTCGGTGTTTGATTTTGACTTCGGGTCCGATAATATTCATGATGTCCCTTATCTTAGTATCAGGGACGGGAGGTGCGAATTCCGCGTTTCCGGCAAAAAAAACAGGAGAATAACGTCAATGAAGTTCAAGAAGGGATCAGACATCAAGGTGGGAGTGATCGGCTACGGCGGGGCATTCAACATGGGCAAGGCGCATCTTGATCAGATGAAGAAGGCCGGGATGACGCCCGTGGCAGTCGCCGAGAAAGACAAGTCAAGGCTCAAGATCGCCGAGAAGGAGTTCCCCGAGATACAGACCTATGAGAGCGTCACAAAGATGCTCCAGAAGTCCGATGTCAACCTGATCACCATAATCACCCCGCACGATAGCCACGCACCGCTGGCGCTGCAATGCCTGAGGGCCGGGAAGAGTGTCGTATGCGAAAAGCCGTTGGCCATCAAGACCTCGGAATGCGATGCCATGATTGCCGAGGCGAAGAAACGCAAGCTTGTCCTCAGCACCTACCATAACCGCCACTGGGACGGATGCATACTCCAGGCTGTAGAGAAGGTCGCGAAGGAGAAGGTCATCGGCGACATTGTCAGGATCGAGGCCCACATGGGCAACTATTCCGAGCCCGGGAGCTGGTGGCGTTCGAGCAAGAAGATATCCGGCGGAATAACCTACGACTGGGGTGTCCATCTCCTCGAGTACTCCCTACAGCTTATCAACGACGATCTGATCGAGGTCTCGGGATTCGCGAAGAATGGATTCTGGGCCAAGAAATCCCCGTTCGGCGCGGATTGCATCGAGGACGAGGGATTCATCGTGGCCAGATTCAAGAAAGGGCTCTGGCTAACGCTCACGATCACCGGAATTGACTCTTATCCTAAGTCAAATGAGAGGGGTTGCCTCGAGATCACCGGCACTACCGGCACATACATAATGGATCTTGTGGGATACAAGATAGTCAAGGTGGTCAATGGCGAGACCATCGTGACAACAGGCAAGAACCCCGCCTCGGAAGGCGACAAGTACTATCAGAATGTCGCGGAGCACATGGTCAGGGGCACCAAGCTTGTCATCACCGGCGAGTGGGCGAGGTTGCCGATACATATCCTTGATCTCGGGGACAGAAGCGCCGCTGCCGGGAAAGCCCTCAAGGCTAAATACTCCAGAGGAGCCTGAGAACAGGCCCGAAGCATGTGCGGAGCCACGGTCGTCTTTTCTGCGAGCGTCTGGCTCCGCACACGCCACCATCACCTACCCTCGTCAGTCTGATCAAAAACTTTTTTTGCACAATGGCGTAAGTTTTTTCAGGATATCCGCCGAGTTCCCTGATGTGGTCAAACGGCCGGTGTCGAGGACCTTCGGGGCATTCGGCTCGGCGACAGGGCTGTGCTTTCAGACTTTTAACGATGTTTTCCGTATGGCGATGATTTCCGGGGGGATGTTCGAGGAGTCAGGGCAGCCATTCCCGGGCAGCCGGGAGGATTTCAAGAAGGCGGTCTCGGAGACCCGCAGGAGAGGGATGGCTGTTCTTTCAGGAGGCGGGATATGGAGGTTTGCCGCGCCTGTCTCCGAGAATTTCGCGCTGGGCCTCAGCCTGGACGACGACCGTATGACAGATGACCTCAGTTCCCGTTTGGCGACATCCCAATCCACGATAAGCTCTTCGCGCCGGGCAACTCGCTCTTCGGTTTCCCTGAGCATGTCTGCATGCCAACCTGGCGACTCTACATCGGCATCCGACTTTGACAAATCCGTCCATATGGCCTCCATCGCCTGAAGTTTCTCCGTACGAGACATCTGCTCGATTTCTAGTATAGTTGCCATAATGAAAGTTTACTTCCCGCAGTTTGATGTTCAAGCTAAAAAGAAATATTTTTCAACCAAAACCCGCCCCGACGACGTGGACTGACATTCCGCTCATGTGCCCTCATGAAATAGTCGCTTGGCTACGCCTATCCTTGTTTGACTTGACTGATATCTGCAAGTATGCTTATGATATGAGAAGATCAATTCAAGACACGATGGTCTGCCGATGAGAGTGTACGTAATAGGCGACAGCATTTCGATCCAGTACGGGCCGTATCTGCGGGAATATCTGCGCGGCTTCATGGAGTACGCCCGCAAGGAGGGGGAGGCGGAGGCGTTGCTGAACATGGACAAGCCCTTGGGCGCGAACGGCGGGGACTCCTCGATGGTCCTCTCGTTCCTCAAGGCCAAGGCCGCGGCGGGCGGAATTGACGCCGACTTCCTGCTGCTCAACTG
>JAFGFR010000142.1 GCA_016930955.1 Victivallales bacterium
ATCTCGCAAGCCTCTATCTCCCCATCATTCAGCGCGAATAACTGAAGCATGGTCTGACATCCGTGCTGGAGGCCGTTGAAGTCCTCGGCTACTATTCTCGACCGCCCCTCCTCGATTTTCAGACAGTAGCCCTCGGGTTTGCCCACAGACTCCCCCAAAGACAGGCTGATGGGATATCCACCGTTTGTTGATATCCCGCATATTTCCGGCAAGTCGGAGTCCAATCTTTCCGCGATCAAAGTCAGACGCTTCTCCAGTTGTGGGTTGCATATCTGAATATTGACCGATTTGGGGACGGGAAACACCTCCCCTGAAAAAGTGATATCATGTGGCACAGGGCATAGTTTGTGTAGGCTCATGAATATCCAAGTCCTTTCACGCAAAAAACCCCCGACACCAGGCAAGTTTTTTTGTTCCGAACCATTCCCCGACTAGGGGCGATTATCAGCGATTTTCAACAGGCTGACCGCTAATACTACGATTGTCGTATCCTGCTTCCCCTCCTCAGCGGGTTCGAGGACAATTTCACGGACGGTCTTGTCCGGGCATGGATTAACCCACTGGGCGGTATAGATGTAACTTAAATTATCCAATGGATTTCGCGGGTTGACTAAGATCACTTGACGCGCCTGATCCGCTGAAAACTGGGGAAAGTTGAAGTACCAGTCCTGGATGGTGGCCTTCTTTGCCCTTCGGTCCATGGTATCGTAGTCTTTGCTGATTTTCCCCAGAGGGATCACCTCCAATTTGTCCGAAGTCCCATCCTCATAGATAAAATGGTACATTCCGACAACTTTGTGCTCATGGGCCCAGGCGCAGCCATGGAGGAAATACACGGCCTCCACTTTCTGATCAACCGGCAGGGATACTTTCTGGGGAAACTCTTTCCCCGCATACTCCTTGAATCTCCATGAGTGTAAGCCTATGGCCGCGACCCCGTCATTTGAATCTTCGTCCAGAATATTGAACTTCACGCCATGCATATGTCTGATCCCCGTGGACAAGTGCGGCAAACTTGGGATCAGGCCACCTGGCTCGTTGTGGCGATGTAATTTGTCTCCCCCGATCGGGCGATTCGCCAATTTGGCGATGTCCAGCATGGCCCACCGGGTGTCGTCAACCCCTTCTGTCCTCGGGTAGGGCTTGTTCCAATGACTATCCTTTATCTGCTGCATTCTTAATTCTTGAAGGTGCGCCAGGCCGTCCGAGTCGTCCAACACACGGACAGGCCACTCTTCGCGTCGCAGCAAGGGGCTATCCTGCTCAGGGGTGAAATCCATGCCGCGTAAATTCTTCAGCCTGGGGTCGGCAAATATAGAGTTCAAATCCTGGCCTGTGACATCTTGCCATGAGGAGAATCCGACATTGAAGTCCGCTATTTTAAAACTATCCCGATCCTCGGGGCGATACCAGAGATTTTTTTCACACACAATCGTTTTAAGATGGTGTTCCCATGCTGAAGTGGACAGCAGCGGGCTCTTGCCCTCAAACGCGAAAATTGTGTTGTTGCGCAATGTCCAATTTTCCACCCGGACGGACAACTTCTCGCCTGTGGCGAAATTCTCCACTCCACGGCTCTCCATGCCGGTCATCATTAGCTGTGCGCCACTGTTGCCTCCTATAAGGTTGTCATCGAGAAAGACATTGCTCGAGTTGGTCGACAAAATCCCGTTGGCACCGTTAAAGGCTATTACACTGCCGCGGATCATGATCGGCCCCTGGGTCGCCTCGATGAACAACCCATCTGACAGGTTATCCACCCAAAAGGCATCCTCGACCACGATGTTCACATTGTCTATGTCAAACCAAAATCCTCTGGTCTTGTTGCCGACCGAGCGATGTCTTCTGATGATGGTGTCATGCACCTGCAGAATTTTCGCTCCGGCAACTGCCCAGGATACAAAACCGCCTTTCTCGCCGCGCCAATTGTTATGAGAGGTCTCGTTGTCTTCCCATATGACGTTGCTTATTTTCCAGGACGTGACTCCCGCCCCGCCATTGTTATTGGCAACCGATCGCCGAAATGTAATGCCATGCGTGTCCCAAAAACCAAAACCATTAAAATTATTCCACATAAAAACGCAGTCCTCGACCAAGATGTCGGAGCTGCCGTAAAAGCCCGGCCGAGGACCCGCCGCAGGCTGGTTGTCATGCAGGAAAGTCAATCCCCGCAAAACGATGTTTTTCCTCCTCTGCGATAAGAAAGTCCTGTCCCTTGTGGCGATCTCAACCTTGGCACTCTCGAGGTCGTCTTCATCCGTTGGTCTAAGATAAATAACTTCCTCGTCCTCACAAACGTAAAACGAACCCGGAACCAGTTCCTCCAAAGATAGCTTCTGGGTCAATTTATTGCCATCGACAAAGACCATCTCGCGTCTCAGGCCGATTGGCTGCATCGGGGCGTGTTCACCCCATGGATTGAGGCATAGACCCCACTTGTGTGGCCAGTGGTGTGTGTAGATTCGGGTTTCACCTTGTCGTTCCCAATCTTCCCAGATGTCGGATCCGGAAATGATGGCCATGCCTTTTTCCTTTGCCTCGATGACCAGGGGAGCGTCGGTTCCCTCGCTTCCCAAAGGCTGCAAATGGACGTTTTCACGATAGACTCCAGGATAGATGAGTATTTTGGTGCCGATGTTCCGTTTGTTGTTCTGGTCGGCCAATTCGACCGCACGGCTGATACTAAGCAACGGCTTTCCAGCGTCGCCATCATTTTTGTCGGAGGCATCCCCGTGCGCCGAATTCACATGCAAAACCTCCGTCACAAGATGCTCCGCGACCTGTGCACCGGTAACTTTCGATACATCAGGGGCTGTCGCACCATAAACCGCGCCGGACGACGACAACACCACTGCACACCCAATCCCAAAACTCCATGTCCTTCCTGTCATCTTTTCACTCCTCAGAGACAATTGCAAAACTCCCAACGCGGTCCACGCGGAGTTTTGAAACCGGCTCCCTGTTCAATAATTTTATCAATCACCAGGACTTATAGTCCAGCCACCGGCATTCAAGTGGGTACCTAAATTCTTCCGGAGATCAACTCGCCCATCGCTGTAAAGCATGTTAAATGTGTTATTGTGGGCTTTTTCCGAGTGTTCAAAACCATATGGCCACCAATAACAATTGCCGATTCTAAAGCCTTTAAACAGTTCCCACATCAGGAAGGTCTCTGACGGTGCCTTTATCCTTGAAGTGAGTTTCAGCACGGGGCGCTTGGCGTAGTCATCGGGCAAATCGGGTCTGAAACCATTCACCAGGTAACTTAAGCGTGTATCCGGCACATAGAATGTCAACGTAGAAAATTCGCTCTGGTCTGAAGGACAGGCCCATATGTCCGGGCTTTTTTTCAAATAAAGATCATGTAAAATAGAATCAAATTCGTTCCCCTTGATTTTCCAGCCGTCATTACTCGCGAAGTAGTCCGCAGGGGGTATGTAGCCGCCATAATCGCCGACATAAAACATGACTGAAACACCAATTTGCCTAAGGTTGTTGGTACAGGAAATGCCCTTTGCCGATTCGCGGGCAAGCTTCAACGCCGGCAGCAGCAACGCAGCCAAAATAGAGATTATCGCAATCACCACCAGCAGCTCGATAAGCGTAAACCCCTTCCGACCCTGTCTCCAAAATGCATCACGGCAAAACATGCCCCGAAAGGACGGAAGGGCGATGACACCAAACACCCCATCAAACAAGACTACTTCTCTGCTCATGACCACAACTCCTCATTTCATTAAACAGTTCACGGTTCACAGTTCACGGTTCACAGTTCACGGTTCACAGTTCGCGGTTCACGGCTTCGCCAAGGCTACGCCGCGGCAGGCACGGTTCAGGGTTTTTCATTCTGACTCCTGAATTCTGACTACCTGAGCAGCCACCTCAATTTCACACATATTATCATGTGAACGCTAATAAGTCAAGCCCTGAAACGAAAAAAAGTGAATCATGTTGTTGATTTTTTTCCGATGGACATTCGGAATCCCCAGCAATGTCTGCATGGTCGCTGCGCCGGATCCGCCAGCCATTCGGGTATATCGATCGACAGTCCGCTGTCATCCTGGGAGAATTTGAACTCATGTTCGAGCCCCATCAAGCCGACGGAACACACGTGGATATCGTTCACGCCGGACAGACGCAGTTTACTTCCGACGAACGGGGGGCCAGGCCATTCGAGCAGAAATGCGTAAACGGCACTTCCGTCCTTTTTTCGGGTGTAGCGTATGGTTTCGCCTTCGCGCCATGGTTTGTGCGGTCGGGTTCCATATATGCCCTCCCCGTTTATATCCAGCCACTTGCCGGTTTCCTCGAGGCGCCGGACGATCTGCGGCGCCCAGGTCCCGTCGGGCATCGGGCCGTAGCCAATCTGGAAAACACCGCCTTTGGCCACAATGTCCACAAGCTTATGCACTATCCACCCGGCAGGTTGATAGGTGTCATGCCAAACATGTGAGAAATGACGGCTGCCGGGGAAAATGACCTTCCAGGGGGCATCCAGACTGGTGCCCTTCTCGTCATTCTCGGGTCCCATCGGAACGCTGCGTTCCGGGGTGCTATAATCCCCATGGCCACCGACTCCCCGCGACCTGACAAGCACTTTGGGCTGGAGGTGCCGTACCAGCTTCATCGTGTCCGCAATATCCGGCTCCAATCCGAGGTCGTCAGGGAAGCACATGTCCAGAGAGAGCAAGTCTATCGGCCCATATTTCGAGCACAGTTCGCGCAATTGCTCGCGGTGGCGCGCGATCATGCGCGAGAAACCGGCCGGGTCGGTTTCCCGAGTGTACGGATGGTTCTGGAGATAGGGGCCCTCCTTCCTCTGGTAATTCCATTGGTCAATCCGGAAATCGCTGTCAAACCAGTCTATGTGAGAAAAGTACAGCCCGATTCCCAGTCCTCTCTCGCGTCCCGCAGCCACAAGCTCGGCGGTGACATCCCGCTTGCAAGGCCCATCCATGATGCTGTAGCGCATGTCGCAATCGACGATCTTCCCTGCATCCTCACCGTCATGAACAACACGCCTGTAAACACGCGTGTTCGTGTCGAACAGCGAAAACCCGTCGTGGTGCTTGGTGGTGAAAGTGAAGAATTTCACTCCTGAACGCAACATCATGTCGCACCATTCAGCGGCATTGAAAAGCGTCGGATTCCACCATTTCCACAATTGCTCGTACTGCTCGCGGTATTCGGGAGACCCACCGCGGCTTGCGGACAAACTCCATGACTCGTCCCCGCACCCCGTTATGGAGTAGAGGCCCCAGTGGATGCGAAGACCGAATTTCATGTCCCAGAAACGCTCCAAAGCGGCGATTCCGGCATGCCTGTATCCGGCATCTGCGCTGCGGTAGCCGGGGAATCGCCTCCGCAATCCTTGCTCCTCCTCCTCGGATGCTATGGAGACCACAGTCCCCGGGCAGTCATTCAAACCTTCCATTGTTTTTTCTCCATCATGCCAATTTCATTTGTTATTAGAGCCAATTTCAAAACTACCCGTGGCCGCGCGGGGCAAACGCTCCCGCCGCGTTTCAGACAGTCCGGTCGTTCTCAATCGACTCATAGTAATCAAAACCCAACCCCATTTTCTCCATAAGCGGTCTGGTGGCAACATCAAGCTTTTCATAAATATCCCGGGGTATGGGCCGGCGGACAAACTCGATGTTGTCCTCAAGTTCAGCGATGCTCCGCGCACCAACCAAGGCACAGGTAATCGCAGGGTTGGCCACCGCCCACTTGATTGCCAGGGCAGGCATGCTCAACCCGCAATCTGCCATGCATTCCCTGATCGCTGAGAGAGCCTCCCCGGTCTCCTGTTCCGCCCCACTCTCCCCGTGCCTCGACAAATCGCAAGCTCCAGAGTTGAAGTGGCGCGTCCGACGCTGCCAGGGGGGAACCAATTCCAGAGTCGGATAGATGTCAGCCAGCAGTCCCTGCAAAAGCGTCATATACCCGATAACCCCAACCCCGGATTCCACACAACCAGGCAATGCCTCGAACTCTATGGCGCGGGACAACAGACTGTAGGGCAACTCGTTGACGACAATATCAGGGAATACCTCGAGAGCCTCCTCAAGTCTGCCGACGCCGAAGTTGCTTACCCCGACGAAACGTACCTTGCCCTCGTCCCGCAACTCGCCGAGGGTCTTCAACCTAAAATAATTTGAAATTTATTATCTATCGAGCCTTTTCGGGCTTGTTTTTTTTGCTTTTATAGATAATATTGTATTGTTTTTA
>JAFGFR010000143.1 GCA_016930955.1 Victivallales bacterium
GCCGCGGATGTCGCCACCTGGCTCGTCCCAGGTTTCCCCGCCGTCGCGGCTGACATGGACGGCGCTCGGCCCCTCGCCGCCGGGCGTGCCGTCGCAAGGCTGCAACCACATTCCATCCGGGGTGATGCTGGTGCCGGCAATCACTTGGTTGCGGCGCTGATAGCGCGCTCCCGGGGAGATCACCCGCGGAGGTGTCCAGCTGTCGCCATTGTCGGCGCTGGCCCGCAACGTCACCACCAGATTCTCCCATCCCTCGATGCCGGCCGGCCCCATGCCGTTGAAGTGGTAAAGCGTGCCCTGGCCGTCGTTGAGCAACGCCGTGCCGGTCATGTTGCGGTCGGCAGCCTTGAAAAACTCGGCGGATGGCTCCCAAACTTCGGCTCCGGCCCGCAAGCGGCTGGCCAGAATGGTCATCTCCGTGCCGTGCTCGTGTTCACAGGAAAACCATGCCGCCAGCAGGTCGCCGTTGGGGCACCAGGTAATGGCCGGACAGTGGTTGTGCCGGAGAAACGGCTCTCCCGAGCCCTCCGGCGGTGACACGACAAAGGGAATCGGCGGCGCGAAGAACGGCTTGTTCGCATCCGTTACATTCCAGGAACACGTCTTTGGCGAGACACCCCGCGCCCACAGAGGCGTGGTTCCCGACGGTACTGGCTCCAGCTCGGCCACCCGTCCGTCACGCTCGGACACCAAAAATTTCCGGCAAACACTAACGCAAGTTTTGTCCGTAATTCGCATATTACCCTTCCTTATCAGTATCGAATTTAACGTGAATTTAATTCTTTCGGCAATTATGAGCCTTTGCCTGCCGCGCCTGTATCGGTTTCCGCGTGCCAGAGGCCAAGCATGTCGGCGCACTCCTCCCTGGACTTCGGAAACACCATGGGTCTGAGGATTACCCGCGTGCCATGGCGGTTGGCTGTTTTCGCGATTCTCCGGGCATAGGCCTGCCAGTCTTCATCAGGCTTGGCAGGCAGGCGGCTGTACAATATTGTCTCGCTTTGCGCGCACCAACGCATCAGATCATCCAGGGGGTAGGCCTCGGGATTGCCCAAGTCAACCGCTTTCACTCCGGGCAGGGCCAGCAATTGCTGGAATAAGTTCTCATGGTGTCCGCAAAAGTGCAGGAACACGCCCCCGAATGTCTCGATGCAACGTTCCACGCCGGGCACTACCACCTCCTTGATCGTTGCGGGGGAGAGCAGTGTGGCGGTGTCTTCCGACACACGGACACCGGCGTTGGGGAAGAAAATGCCCTGAGGCGTGCCATGGCCGTGAACCATTTGGCCATTGCTCTCGCCGATAGCGTCTTTGACCAGACTGGTGGCCTCTTTGTAGAGTTCGAAGCTGAGGTCCATCAACTCCTGAATCCAGTCTGAGGTTTCCGGGGTAGCGAGATCGTAAAATATCTCGTCGCCCCGCAACAAATGTGCAATATCGAAAACTCCTTGGGTATCCGGCAAGTAGGCGGCAACTTCCTTCTCGCCGCTTTCTTGGTGAATGCGGTAAAATTCATATGCGAGGCGCATGGTCTCAGCATCCCTGAGCTCCCCTTTACGCGCGGCCCGGATCGCCTCCGCGGTCAGCGGGGCGTCCGGCCAGGGCATCGAGCCCTCGATCACCTTAAACCCCTGCCCCGCCAATGCAGGGACAAAAACGACACCTAAGTTAGCCCTCACGCATGGGATGCCGTCAGTCGGCCAACCGACCACGGGTCGGGCTCGATTCATCTCCGATTTCCACATCTCGGCCGGATGGTTGAAACGTCGGCAATAGTCGTCCAAATCGTACAACTCGCCTTCGCATGGAGGGATCAGGATCAGACTCGACCCCATACCCGACCAGAAATTTCTATGCAACTCAATTTTATCGGCAATCATGGCCATATACCCAGTTGAATCCTGATTTCCGAGCCAATTTCAAGAGCCAATGTCAAAACCACTTTAAAGCAATTATACGCGTTTTCCCCTTGAATACAAGATCCGAGGAGTTACATTTATTTCGCAGATGTTACCTTTATCGTTTTTTATATGGCTTGGCTCTCGGCGGGGCACTTGGGGTTGGAAGGTTTGGAGGGCACGTTTTCATGGAGTCGATTGGTCTTGAGGTCACGCATCTTTCTCGGCAATCCTTCATTGAACTTCTCCGGCACATAATCGGGGTGGTTGGTGTCCGCAAGGTGTATTTTTCTGATTCTTACCCGAAATATGCCGGCCGGGTCTCGACTGCCGTGGCGCCGCGTTTTGACATTACCCTGAGCGGCCGCAAGCACATGCTGTTCGCCGAGGATGGCAAGGTGCGGAATATCGCGCTTCGTCCTGGCGATATCCATTATGCTCCACCCTTGAAATGGAAATTGCCCCTCTGGGATAGAGCCCACGAGATGTCATCGATTGTCTTCCAGAAGGATCATATCCGGGTAACTTATATTGACTTTGACGGCAGTGGGGATTTTTACGCCACCCACAACGCGCTGGTTTATTTTCACACATCGCGCCCGATCGGGTCTGCGGGCATGGCGGTAATACAGGCGCTGGATTCGCTTGATCCTGGGGAGGCGGATGTGTGCGCCAACACCCTTGTCCAGTCGCTTCTCCATCTGGTATTGCTAGCTATCGAACGTGAGGATGCCCCCACGCACCGGCAGGGGAAGGCTCTGGTCACGAGGCAACGGATTTTAGGCTACCTCCAGGAGAACTTCCACCATCCCCTGACCCGCGACCAGGTCGCCAGGGCGTTCCGCCTTAACCCTTGCTACGTATCGCGTTTGTTTTCTCATGGCGGTGGAGCTTCGTTCAACGCCACCCTGCGCAAAATCCGTATCGAGCATGTAGCCACGATGCTGCGCGGGACCGATCTGACATTGGCGGAGATATCCGAGCACTGCGGCTATTCCAGCCAGGCCTTCATAGCCACGGCCTTCAAGCGGCATTTTGGCTGCACGCCTGGTGAATACCGCGTTTCCCATCCGCCGCCCCCGTTCGCCTAGTGCCTCAACTCATAACCAGCCGTGCTATTCGTTGCCGGATTTTGGCTGCAGAATTGATTTGAAGGAGTGCCACCTTCATTTTCCCTTTGGTTTATGAAATCGGCTCGTGTTATCTCTGGAACTCTCTGGGGTCCACTGGCACGAGGTCGAATTCGGGTTTCCATTTGGGGGATGCGCTGTAGAATGAGCTCGGGTTGTCGAAAAGCAAGGATTTCAGGGTGTTTTGCGAATGCCCGTCTCGGCTCATGAAGTCGACGACCTTGACTAGGCTCAGTGGGTCTGATATTCCCCAGTCTGCAGAGCCGTTTATGATCATCCTCTCCGAGCCGAACTCCTTGACCAATGACGACACCCTCTGCGGTGTGAGCTTTGATATGGGGTACACCGTCATGCCTGTGTAGCAGCCGGTTTTCCTGGCCAGCGGCATCGAGTCCTCGGTATTGTGGTCTATGACGACCAGATGCTCGGGGATTCCCTCGTTCTTGATGATGCCTGTGGTAAGCTCGATGCCCTTGACCTTGTCGAAGTGCGGCAGATGAATGATCACCGGCATCTTCCTCTCGTTCGCGAGATGCAACTGCCGCTCGAATGCGTACTCCTCCTCACGGGAGTTGTTGTTGAAGCCTATCTCGCCCAGGGCCACGCACCGGGGATGCTCGAGATACTCGTCAATCCCGTCTATCACCTCCTTGGCAAGGACATGGTCCTCCGACTCCTTCGGGTTAAGCGACACCGCCGCGAAATGGTCTATCCCGAAACGGCGCGCCCTGACCGTCTCGAAATCCAAAATCAAATTGAAATAGTCAAAAAAAGTCCCCGCGTAACGCCGCGAGGCACCAAGCCAGAAAGATGGCTCCACACAAGCCCTGATACCCGCGTCGTACATCCGCTGGTAGTCGTCGGTCGTCCTCGAATACATGTGTATGTGCGGCTCGATAATAACCATGGCTTTATCCTCCTGTATACAATCCCGAATTATGAACTTATGACAACAAACAATATCGCACGGACGCGAGGCAGTTCAAGCGGTTTTGGCGAATTTGTTTGTTTTTTTTCGCCATTGAATCAGATCCGAGTGCTATATTTCAGGTCGGCTTGCTTCCGGAGAGGATTAAAGAAAGGGTCGGGTGGGCTATTTTTTCTCTTCGGGTTTTGCGGCATGAAAGAGGGGGAACTTGACGATCTGGACAAGCAGCAGGAGGCATCCGAAGACGATGATGAGTACTGGTATCTCGGTCTCGAGCCTGAGCCTGGAGGTCTGCCTGAGGACTGAGCATACCGATGCCACGATGAAGAAAGGGCCCATTACACAGGTGAATTTGTTCAGGCCACCGACTCCGAGGGTAAGGATGCCGACTGTGGCCAGGCCAAGTGTCCAGATCCAGTCCACGTCGGGCATGAACTCCATGGCGTTGAGAAGCCATGCCACTCCGAGGATGATGACAAGCATCGGCAGCAGAAGATGTTTTTTTGCTACAGCGGCCATAATATGCCTGAATTTTATCGCCGCGACACCATGCCGTCGGCCTCGAATCTCAATTTAGCCTTCATTTTGAAAATTTCAAGCGGCAGAATATGGAGTTAAATTCAAAACTCCGTGTGAACCGCGCGGCCACGGGTAGCCTTGAAATTAGCTTTGTGTTAGAAATTCCCTTTATGTGGTGTATCTTAGTGCGGTGGGATTACATTGTCTACGGGAAGGTGTCGTTTTTATTCATCGCCTTCTTTGTCGGCGCGGGGATTTATTTAGGAGGATAAATGGGAAGTTTGAAACTAGGCATAGACCTTGGCGGGACCAAGATTTTGACGCTCTTGATTGATGAGGACTCGAAGGTCGTTTCCAGAGCCAAGACGAAGACGTCGAAGGACAGGGATTTCGACTCGATCACCATGCAGATGAAGGAGATGTCTGAAAAGGCGTTGTCGGATGCAGGTGCTTTATGGAAGGATGTCGCTGGAGTGGGGATAGCCGTCCCCTCACCGGTGGACCATGCCACCGGGACGATCGTGAACTCGCCGAACCTGGGACTCAAGGATATCCAGGCGATTCCGATATTCGAGCGGCTTTTCAGCAAGAAGATAGCCTTGGGGAACGACACGACCTGCGGGATATGGTCGGAATACAAGGCCGGCGCGGCGAAGGGCACTGGCACCGCAGTGGGGTTCTTCCCAGGTACAGGGCTGGGCGGGGGGATAGTCGTCAACGGGAAACTCCAGACCGGGATCAAGGGTGTCGCGGCGGAACTTGGACATATGATAATAAGGTACAAGGGCCGGCGCTGCGGATGCGGCAACAGGGGCTGCCTGGAGGCATATTGCAGCAAGGTTGCCTTCTCCAAGAGGTTTGACAAACTCATCAACAAAAGATTGAACAAGAGCGTGCTGACCGAACTTATGGGGAAGGATTTCTCGACTCTCAAGAGCAGTGTTCTTGCCAAGGCTTATCGCTCGGGGGACCAGATCACCTGCATGGTGCTGAACAAAGGGGCCTATATGCTGGGGGTTGCCACGGCGAGCATGGCCTGCGTGCTTGCGCCGGACTGTTTCGTCTACGGCGGCGGAGTGATGGAGGCGTTGGGCGAGGAGCTTCTACCACATATCCGCACGGGTCTCAACGAACATCTTTTCGGGCTACAACCGCAGGATGTCAAACTTAAGCTCTCGATGTTTGGCGACGATGCCGTGGCGCTTGGCGCGGCTCTCCTGCTCGAGGACTGCGGAGAGATCTGAGGAGATACCATGAAGAACATCCTTCTGGAGCCTATAGCCGTCATAGATGTTGGCTCGCACTCCATCAAGATGGAGATAGCCCAGTTCGACGCGAAAGGGTCGAAGGAGGTCTTGACGCGTCTGGAGCACTCGATATTCCTCGGGTCGGACGTGTTCACCAAGGGAAAGATCACATCCAAAAGCATGCGGCATGCCTGCAAGATAATCTCGGACTGCGCAGCGCTGATGAAGGAATACGGGGTATCACGATACAAGGCCGTAGCGACCAGCGCTGTGAGGGAGGCGCTCAATCAGGACATATTCATCAACAGGGTGAAGGTGACCTCGGATATAGATGTCAAGATACTCGAGCCCACGGAGGAGATGAAGCTGATATTCCTGGCGGTGAAGGATGCCATTGAGAAACGCTTCGGGCTGCAGAAGCACAACGCGGTCATATGCAACATAGGCACCGGGTCAACACAGATAGCCTTCATCGAGAAAGGGGTTTTCAGGAACATCCAGACCCTGAAGTTCGGGACACTGCGGCTGATCGAGGAGATATTCACCGGCATAAGCTCGAGGAGGCTCAAGGACTCCATCGCCCCCTTCATCGAGAATATCGTCGAGTCCGCGTTCAACTCGGCGTCAGAGAATATGACCGACATGCTCATTGTGGTCGGCGCGACCGCCAGGGCCTTGGTCAGCATACAAAGGGACAAGCCGCCCAAACACATCGCCACCATGTCAAGAAAAGATTTCGAGAGGATTTTCTCCAAGGTCACAGAGATGACTCCGGCTCAACTCGTGGAGAGGTTCCATCTCTCGGACTCCATAGCAATAGGACTCGAGCCTTGCTGCCACCTCATCGAGCAGATATTCAAGATCACTTCCGCCAAAAGCATCGTCATCCCGATAATCAACACAAGGGATGTGCTTCTGAGGGACATAGTGCTCGAGGCATCAGGCGAGCCCGACAGGTTCGACGAGGCGATGATCTCGTCAGCCGAGTTCATCGCTGAGAAATACAACTACGACAAGGAGCACTCTACGGCAGTGTCCGAATACGCGACCACTCTCTTCGACATGCTGAAGGACATCCACAACCTCGACCAGAAATCGCGGCTTTTGCTGCAGCTTGCCGCGATACTGCACGACACAGGGCAGTTCATCTCCCAGGCGCAGCACCATAAGCACTCATATTACATTGTGATCAACTCCTTCATCCCCGGGCTCTCGCAGACCGAGCAGAAAATCCTTGCATTGCTTTGCAGGTACCACCGGAAATCACCGCCGAAGACCTCACATCCCGAATACACCGGCCTGTCGACCGCAGACCGGGTCAGAGTATGCAAGATCGCCTCGATACTGCGCATCGCGGACGCGCTGGACAGGACACATCAGAGCAGGCTTAAGATCGTGAAGGCCGAGACGGACTCGACGACACTCAATATCCATGTTGTCACGGATTCAGACGACATCACCATCGAGACGTGGGGGATCAAGACCAAAAGCGACATGTTTTCCGACACCTTCGGGCTGGATGTCAAGCTCATAGGAGATCTGGAGATATGATGCCGCAAGATTCTTTCATCAACAGGGAGCTTGGCCTTTTGGATTTCAACTCCAGAGTTCTGGAGGAGGCCGAGGATCCTTCCGTCCCACTGATCGAGAGGCTGAAGTTCATCGCCATCTTCAGCTCGAACCTGGACGAGTTCTTCATGGTCAGAGCCGCCGGGGTCAACCAGCAGAAGGATTCCGGGGTTACGGCACCAGACCCGTCAGGGCTTACACCGGCGCAAATCTTGGCGGAAATCCAAAAGAAGGCCTCAGGGCTGGTAAAGAGACAATATGTTCTTCTCCGCAACAAGATACTCCCGGAACTCGAGAAAAAAGCATTCAGGATCATCCCCTTCTCACAACTGACACCCGATGCCGAAAAAGAGATGGAGAAATATTTCAAGAGTCAGGTCTACCCTGTCCTCACCCCTGTCGCCGTTGACCCAAGCCACCCCTTCCCCATAATCAACAACTGCTCCATCGAGATAGCAGTGTCGCTCTCAAAAGGTGAAGACGACAACCTCCATGCCTTCGTGGAGGTGCCGGAGGTCCTCCAGAGATTCATCAAGGTCAAAACCCTTTCCACTCCTCAGATCTCCGCCTACGTGCTCCTAGAGGACATGATACTGGCCTATATTGACAAGCTGTTCGTCAACTGTAAGATACAGAATGCCTTTTTATTTAGGATGACGAGGGATATGGATATCGACATTGACCAGGAGGGAGCCGCCGACCTGCTGCTGCAGATCGAGGAGTCGTTACGCAAGCGTGAGCGGCGTCTGCCTATAAGGCTGGAGGTGATATCTGGGACGCATCCGGCCCTGCGCAAATGGCTCGAGGAGAAAACGCTTCTCAGGCCCAACTCGGTCTACGAGGTTGACGGGCCTTTGGATCCGAGCGCATTTTTCGAGCTGATCTCCAAGGAACAAAGAACCGAACTCACCGAGCCTCCTTGGGAACACTTCCCAAGCCCGCTTTTAAATGATCAGGAAACCGTGTTCGACTCCATCAAGAAACACGGCACGATCTCGCTTTTCCATCCTTTCCAGTCATTCGACCCGGTGGTCAGGTTGCTCAGGGAAGCCGCAGAAGACCCGGATGTCCTCGCGATCAAACAAACCCTGTACCGGGTCAGCGGCGACTCGCCGGTAATAGACGCCCTGCAGCGCGCCGCCGAGAACAAGAAGCAGGTCACCGTCATCGTCGAGCTGAAAGCCAGATTCGACGAGGAGAAGAACATCGAGTGGGCAAGGAAGCTCGAGGAGTCCGGCGCGCATGTCATATACGGCATCGCCGGGCTAAAGATACATTGCAAGGCCCTGCTGATTGTCAGAAGGGAGGACAACAGGATCCAGCGTTATGTGCATCTTTCCACAGGGAACTACAACGACAAGACCGCGCGGCTATACACCGATATCGGCATCTTCTCCAACAACCCAGACCTGTGCACCGACATAGCATCCCTCTTCAACATCATGACCGGATACTCGGAGTACCAGAACTGGCTATGCATAGCCACGGCGCCCATTGACCTGCACCAGAAGTTCGTGGAGCTGATAAGAAGAGAGGCAAGGCTGTCCTCGCCGCAAAGACCAGGAAGGATCATCGCCAAAATGAACTCCCTCGTCGAGACGACTGTAATCGAGGAGCTGATAAAGGCATCCCATGCAGGTGTACACATAGATTTGATAGTCAGGGGGATATGTTGTCTCAAGCCCCCGCGCGGAAGCGGGATCAACATCATAAGCATTGTTGACAGATACCTCGAGCACTCGAGGATCTACTACTTCGAGAACGCCGGGAATCCCGAGTATTTTCTTTCCAGCGCCGACTGGATGCCGAGGAACCTCTATCGCAGGATCGAGCTGCTTTTCCCTGTTGACGATCCCACGACCAGAGATCTGATAGACAATACCCTCCGGTTCCAGCTTGACGACAGGATCAAGGGCAGAAGGCTCGAGCATGACGCGAAATACCGACGCAGGAAGCCACAAAAGAACAGTGTCAAAAGCCAACTGGCTACTCAGCAGTTGTTCAAGTCCCTTATTGCCACGGACAAGAAGATCAGCAAGTCATTCACGGTTATCAGTGGCCGAAAGGAAGATGGTTGAGCTGGAATCCGGCCAGGTCCTCCTCCGAGTAGAATGCTTTCATCAGGAAGAGCCCACGTGCCGGTGCCGGCTTGGGAAGCTCGGAACGATCCGCGCATTTCAGGAATCCGAGGACATCCTCGGGCTTGTGCGTGCCGCTGCCCACCAGCGCAAGCACTCCCGCCATGTTCCTGACCATCTTGTACAAGAAACCGCCGCCGACAAAAGTCATGGCCAGATAATACCCGAACTCCCTCACGTCAATCCTGAATATCCTTCTCACAGTCCCGCCGTCGTCATCCTTGCGGGAGTTGGTGAAGGCGGCGAAGTCATGCTCTCCGACAAGATGCCCCGCCCCGCGTCGTACCGCATCATCATCAATACACCCGGGGACATGCCAACTGTAGCGGGAGTTGAACGGAGTCTTGTCCCCACGGTTGATTATGTAGCAATAGGCCTTGCCGACCGCTGAAAACCTCGCGTGGAAATCATCTGAAGGCGCCAATCCCACGCAGTTTATCCTTATCGAGTCGGGGAGGGAGTTGTTCAATGCCTGTAGGAGATTCTCCGGCGGAATGCCCGGGTATTCAGGGACATCAAAAGTCACTGGCTGGGCCACGGCATGAACCCCTGCGTCGGTACGCCCGCTCGAGTGGATCACAACAGGCTGGTTCACATACAATTCCGAAAGCCGCCTCTCGATCTCTTCCTGCACCGTCCGCACGTCAGGCTGCCTCTGCCAGCCGCCATAGTCGCTCCCGTCGTATGAGACCTCAAGATACATCCTCGGCATTATTTTCTCCAACGCCCAGCTCTGGTGCTGGCGATAGCCGGCTACCAGGGGCGACTTGTTAATGAGCCAATTTCAAAACTCCCCGTGGCCGCGCGGCTTGCCATTCTGGCTCTAATACCAACTTATTTTCACACAGAGGAAACGGAGTCAAGGAAGTCTCATTCTCCTGCGCCGCAGCACTTCTTGTACTTCTTCCCGCTGCCGCAGGGGCATGGCTCGTTGCGACCGACTTTCGGGGTCTCCCTGACAAATGTGAACTGAGACGGGGCATCGCCTTCCTCACCATCGCCCGACTCGGCGGCACCTCCGAACTGCCCCAACTTGTCATGCACCAAATTCCGCGGCATTGACGCGATCATCCGTTCGAATGCCGCAAGACTCGTCGCGCTGCGGAACATGTTAGTCAGTATCTCCTGATTGATCTCGGCCATCAGCTCGCTGAACATCGCGAAAGCCTCCTGCTTGTACTCGATCAGGGGATCCTTCTGTGCGTATGCCCGGAGATTTATGCTCGACCGCAGGTTGTCCATCCCGTAAAGATGCTCCTGCCATAAACGGTCTACAGCCTCGAGTATTATGTTGCGCTCAAGCCAGGCAAGGGATTCAGGAGACTCCAGCTCGCTTTTCGCCTTGTAGGACTTCTCGATCTTATCATAAAGATAAGAGATAACCTTGTCCGAGTCGGAAGACCTCAAATCCACAACTCTCTCCCCGTCGGCAGATTCCCGGAAAACAATCCCAAGCTCCATCTCCTTGAAACCTAGAGGGAAAGTCGTGTTGAGCCACAGAAGAAGGCTGTCAACGGCAGGGACATCACCCGTGCCGCCGCCAAACATCCTGAACGTGGCGTCAACATGCTCCTCAAGCTCCTGCCTCAGGATGTCCATCAAGATCGCGAGAGGTGCCTCCGAAAGAAGTACCTCCTTGCGGAAACCATACAACACCTCACGCTGCTTGTTCATCACGTCATCGTACTCGAGCGTACGCTTGCGGATCGAGTAGTGGTGCTGCTCGACGCGCTTCTGCGCAGTGCCGATCGACTTGTTCAGCCAAGGGTGCTGAAGCTCCTCTCCTTCCTCGAGGCCAAGGCGGGACATTATAGAGGCTATGCGGTCAGAGCCGAAAAGACGCATCAGGTTGTCCTCGAGAGAAACGTAGAAGCTCGACGATCCCGGATCGCCCTGCCGCGCACAACGGCCGCGCAACTGACGGTCTATACGACGCGCATCGTGACGCGCACTGCCTATCACGTGCAGCCCACCAATATCCGCAACACCTTCACCGAGTTTTATGTCCGTACCCCTCCCGGCCATGTTTGTGGCCACCGTCACAGCACCGACCTGCCCAGCCCTGGCAATGATGTCCGCCTCGCGCTCGTGGTTCTTCGCATTCAAAACGTTGTGCACGATATTCTCACGTTTGAGCATCCTGCTCAACACCTCCGAGACATCCACGGAAATCGTCCCGAGAAGTATCGGCTGCCCCTTCTCGTGCCTTTCCCTGACTTCCTGGATCACCGCACGGTACTTCTCTCGCTTGGTCTTGTATATCCTGTCGTTCTCGTCGACACGCACGCACGGTTTGTTCGTCGGTATGACAACTACATCCACATTGTATATCTGGTGGAATTCAGTCGCCTCGGTCTCCGCCGTGCCGGTCATCCCGGCAAGCTTGTCGTACATCCTGAAGTAGTTCTGTATCGTTATCGTGGCGAGGGTCTGCGTCTCCCTCTCGATCTTAACCCCCTCCTTGGCCTCCAGCGCCTGATGAAGCCCCTCGCTGAAACGCCGCCCCGGCATCAGCCTGCCAGTATGCTCGTCAACTATCATAACCTTGTTGTTTTGGACAACATAATGAACATCCTTCTCGTAAAGACAATAGGCTCTGAGAAGCTGGGATATGTTGTGCACTGTCTCGGACTTCACTGCGAACTGCTCCTGGAACTCCTTCTTGGCGAGTAATTTGGCATCGCTGTCGAGCTTCGGGTCCATCTCTATCTCGTGCAGTGTGTTCAACAAGTCCGGCAGCACGAACATCTCGGGGTCGTCGGGGCTGATCTCTGTGCGTCCCTTCTCGGTAAGGTCGGCCTCGTGCCCGCGCTCGTCCATCGTGAAATACAGATCCTCCTGAACCTCCTGCAGCATCCCGCGGTTCTGGTCGCTCCTGACAAAACTCTCCGTCTTCTCCAGACGCTTCATCACCATTCCGTCCTCGAGCATCCGCATGAGCTGGCGGTGCTGCGGCATCCCAAGCTTGACCTGGAAAAGCTTGATATACGCCGCCTCAAGCTCCTCTTCCGGGGCCTCGGGATTGTCAATCACCTCCTTCGCCTCCTTGGCCAGGCCCGAACACAGAAGGTTCTGCGCACGGTGAAGACGTCCTATCAAAGGCTGCAGACGGTCGAACTGGTGTGTGGATACCGGCGACGGCCCGGATATGATCAGCGGCGTGCGAGCCTCGTCTATCAATATGCTGTCAACCTCGTCTATTATCGCATAGTAATGGTCGCGCTGAACAAGATGCTCTCGCTGCATCGCCATGCCCATGTCGCGAAGATAGTCGAAGCCGAACTCGCTGTTCGTGCCATAGGTGATGTCCTTGCGGTACTCCTCACGCCTCTGGTCGGGGGACATCTGGTTCTGGATACACCCCACACTCACGCCAAGATACTCGTACACCAACCCCATCCATTCAGAGTCACGCTTCGCCAGGTAATCGTTCACTGTCACAAGCTGGCAGTTCTTGCCGCTCAGGGCATTGAGATACAATGGCATGGTCGCGACAAGCGTCTTGCCCTCACCGGTGGCCATCTCGGCTATGTTCCCCCCGTGAAGGACAATAGCGCCGATAAGCTGCACATCGAAGGGTACCATGTCCCACACCATCCGGTGTCCGCAGACCTCGAACTGTGTTCCCAAAAGACGGCGGCAGGCGTTCTTCACCACGGCGAACGCCTCGCACATTATGCTTTCGAGGGTCTCGCCGCCGGCCACACGGCTCTTGAACTCCTCGGTCTTGGCACGAAGCTCACTCTCGCCAAGACTCTGATAGGACAACTCAAGCTCGTTGATCCTCAGGACCATAGGCTGCAGCTTCTTTAGGTCCCGGGCAGACTTGGTGCCCAATATCAACTTCAAAAAATTCATGAACATGGCTGTATTTTCTCTTCATTTTGGCAAAGAAGAAAGATTGGAAGCAAGAAGGTATTTCTACTTCGACCCGGGTGTCTCAATTTCTGTCCCGGCAGCGCACAAAGGACAGGCATCAGGATCATAGGCGTCAAGATCAAGACTCACAAGACTTTCCAGCCTGACATCGAAATTCGCCGCCCCGCCGCTGCGGTCAACTATCACCGCTATCCCGGCTACCTCGCCGCCATAAGCCCTCACGAGATCAACCGTCTGCTGCACACGGCCGCCACGGGTGATCACATCCTCGGCGACGAGCACCTTTTCCCCCTCGCCTATCACAAAGCCTCTCTTCAAAACCAGGCTGTCATTCTCCTTGTCGGCGAATATCGCCCTCACACCCAATGCTCTCGCAAGCTCGTGACCGACAATCAAACCACCCACCGCCGGGGATATCACCGCCTCGATCCCGTCATCAAAGAACCTCTCCGCCAACTCCTCGCAAACCCTTCCCGCAAGCTCGGGATACTGAAGCAGCAAAGCGGCCTGGAAAAACCTGTCGCTGTGCAGACCGCTGCGAAGCTCGAAATGTCCCTCAAGCAAGGCCCCGCTCTCAAGCAGCAAATCTCTTATCTCGTTGTCCGTCATCTTTTATTACCCCTCAACAACTGTGATTATTAAATGCAAAATATCCCCATTACGCGCCCCGACCGCATTCTAGCAACAACCCACTTTAACCTTTCCAATGCATTTTTCAACTCAGTTTGATCCATTTTTGAGATTTAACTGCTTCATTTAGGATTATTTGCCTATGAGGGTCTCGCCGATTTTCTGTAGTATGAAGAGCATGAGGGGGACTGTTGCGAGGGAGAAGATGTGTGTTGATGCGGCGGTGGTGGAGATGAAATGCCTGTCGCCGCCGTAGACTTCGCTTAGGAGGAAGCTGGCGATAGCCACCGGCATGGTCGAGACGACGACGAGCACGTGTATCTCCATGGGGGAGAGGGGGAGCATATTTATCAAGGGAAATGCCAACAGCGGGATGATGACAAGCCTCAATGCGGAGAGCAGGATGACTCTGGGTTTGAATACCCCGGCGAAGTTGATCATCGCGAGTCGTGCGCCTGCGACTGTCATTGCGATTGGGATTGTTGCCTGCCCGAAGAGCCTCATCGTCTCGAGTGCCCTGTTGAGGGCCGAGGATGTGTTTGGCGAGAGGACCCAATCGTCGGTGATGCCAAGTGTGTCGGTCAGGAGCCTGAGGATGACTGCGAGATAAAGGGCTGCCAAGGGAGGGCTGAGAAGTCTGCGGAGGTTTGAGAGGTGGATTTTCTCGCCGCTGAGCGTGGTGACCCCTAGAGTCCATACTGCGAGTTCCGCGCCGAGGGTTGAGAGCAGCAGTGCGGCGACTCCCTCCGGGCCGTATAGCAGGTCCACGAGGGGCATGGGGAGATACGAGTAGTTGTTGATCAAGCACTGGAACACGAAGGACTTCTTCTCGTCGCGTGTCTGGTTTCTGATGAGTCTGACGGCCACCATTCCTACGATGTATCCGCAAAGCATGATCATGAAGGATCCGGCGGGCAGTGCGATGCTGCTCAGCATCCGCTGCATGCCGTAGTTGGAGTATATGCTTGAGAAAATAAGACACGGATAGACGCAGTTGACCTGAAATCTGGCGATTTGTGAGACTGCGTCCTCGGTGAGCCATTTTGAGCGCATGGATATGAATCCCGGCAGTGCCATTGCCAGGACACCGAGCACGGCGAGGAAGAAACCTAAGAGCATGTCAACTCCATTTCGCATAGCTCTGATGCCGGCGGAAGCCGGTTGTCAGAAGCGATTTGTTAAAATATTTTTCCATGTTTTTTAAAGTAAGATCCGATTTCAAAACTCCCCGTGGCCGCGCGGCCTGCCTTTGGATGCGAAGCCACGCCGATGCGGGAGCGAGCCATACCTGCTTGGCCTGTGTCGATCTGTGTTTATCCGTGGTTACTCTTCCATTTCAATGCTGATTGATCCCGACCTCGATTGATGTGTGTGCGACCTGTCCGGGCTCGAGATAAGGCATCAGATTTTTTTTGATAAGGGACTGGCGGTCCATGCACGGGGCGTTGCAGGGCTCCAGGCCGAGGACGTACTCGCCCTTCGCGGCCATTTTCCACTGGGTAAGGTATGGCAATGCGGCGGAGTTGAATTCCAGGTAGAAGGAGATTCCCAAGCTGGGGTTGACCAGCTCGGCCTTGGAGAATCCCTGCTTGTCGGGGCGCATTTTGTGGAAGAAGACCTGCTCGTCGTAGCTTGCTGAGGGTTTCGGGAATCTCAGCATGTTTTTGAAGCCCTTTTCGGCTTCCTTGTCGCGGGGCTCGGACTTTTCCGCTGACAACTTCAAGATCGCCTCATTTGAGAGCAGCGGGAAACCGAGGTTGAAGTGGTACAATATCATGAAGCTGGATTTTTTGTTGCCGAAGTTCTCGATCGAGTCCTCGATGAAGAGCCTGCTTTCACCGGCGACGGTGCGGATCTCGCGAGTCAACCTGAGCTTGTTCCCGAAGAGTCTCGCCTCCTCGATGATGCCCGACAAGCTGACGACAAACTCATCCTTTATCCATGCGGAGTTGTCTGAGAGCTGCCTTGCCGGGATGGTGGAGAATCTTCCATGGAGTCCGAGTGACTCGCCGTCGCGGATGTCCGGGGGGCCGAAATGGGAGAGGCCGCATGTGGTCAGCAAACCGCCGTTGAAAGTATTTAGCCATCCGGCTCCATCGCACTCATAGAACGCCGGATGTGTCTCGGCGTTCGGGGTGAGGTAGCATAGGTTGATGTTGTTGAAGGATGCCCTTGAGATGTCCATCCCTCTGTCGGGCAGCACGGTGAATGAGAGTCCCGATCCGTTGGAGACCTCGACCGCGCGCATGTTCAATGCCGGCCCGTCGTCAAATCTGTAGCGCCTGACGGAGGCTAGCTGCGCGATGTTGCCCACGTGCCCGAGCAATTTGTTTTTTGAGCATTCCTTCCCATTCGCCGACTTCATGTGTCCTCCTTATTTGATGATTGAATGATTGAATGATTTGGGGATTTGTTGGGATGTCATGCTTTTTGCCTGCCTCTCATGGAGGAGTAGAGCATGCTTGCGGCGAACCAGGCGAATGCGATCAGCACGATAGTGGCTCCGGCGGCGGTCCGTGCCCAGTCCTGGGCGGAGATGATCAGCCCGGGAACTGCCGATGCTATGCTCACCGCGAGAGCCCACCAGAACATCGCCCCGGCTGACCTGGCCATGTTCCTTGCCGCGGCGGCGGGGACTATAAGCATGGCAGTGACCATGAACACCCCGACGGCCCTGACAGAAAACACGACTATCAACGCGAGCAGCGCAGCAAAGAAGTATTGGTAGAATGCGATACGTATCCTGTGGGTCTTGGCAAGCGTCTGGTTTATCCCGATATAGAGCAGGCGGTTGTAGCTCCATGCCTGGAAGCCTATGACCACCAGGAACAACGCCGCTAGGAACAGGACCTCTCCCTCGGTGACCGTGAGGATGTCGCCGTAGAGGAAGCGCTGCATGTCCCTCGCCATGGATCTGTCCCGGCTGACCACCGCCAGCCCGAAGGCGACCACAGCGGAGAATATGACACCTATGACGGTATCCTCCGAAAGCTTTGATCTGCGTTGAGTCGCCATGATAGCCAGCCCGACGAGCACGCCGAACACTGGCATTGTGAGGGTGGGGTCATATGCTAGGATCATCCCCACTGCCACACCTGTGAATGCGGAGTGGCTGATGGCATCCGCGAAGAATGCCATGCGGAAGTTCACCACCTGCACGCCCATGGATGCCGCCATCGGGGCAAGCAGCAGGATTCCGAGCATGGCGGTCTGCATAAATCTTGCCTGCATGCACTCGAAGGGAAAAACCCGTGGCATCAGCTCGTATATTGGTGAAAGGTCAGGCATTTGAGTTCTTGTCCTTGTTTTGTTTGCACAGTTTACATGAGCAAGCAGCGGGGACATCTGTCGGCATGGCGCTGGAGTCCACGAGGCCCATATGGATTCCAAACACAGCGGAGAGGTTCTCGGGGGTGAGCACGGATTTCGGGGGCCCCTCTGCGGCGACCTTCCGGTTAAGGCAGATGACGTGCGTCGCATGGTGGGTGACGGTCCCGAGATCGTGGCTTACCATAAGTTGAGTGAAACCGCGGGATGCTCTGAGGTTTTCGAGAAGCTCGCAGAACACATGCTCGCCGCGGAAGTCCACACCGGATGCCGGCTCATCGAGGAGAAGCAATTCCGGCTCCTGCTGCAGTGCGAGTGCAAGCAGGACCCTTTGCAGCTCGCCTCCTGAAAGGGCGCCAAGCCTGCGGTTGGCAAGTGTAGCGGCATGCACCATCGAGAGCAGCTCGAGCGCCTTGTCGCGGCTGGACTTGCGGCTGCCGAACCACAAGGGCGACCTTTGAGAGCCAAGCACCATGAACTCGAGTGTGGTGATGGGCATTGCCCTGTCGAATGACAGTTTCTGTGGCACGTATCCGATTTTTGGCGGTTGGCCATCAAAGCTGATTTTTTTTACCGATCCCCCGCTCCAAGGCACTTCGCCGAGAAGGGCCAGCAGCATGGTGGTCTTCCCTGCCCCGTTAGGGCCGATGATTGCAGTGCTGCTTCCCATGGGCACCTTTGCGCTGACGTTCTCGAGAATGCTAACGCCGCCGAGCCTGACGCTCAAATTGTCGTATACAACGGCATTGGTTTCAGTTGATGCGCTCATTCAGCAGACCGTTTTTGCTAATCGTCTGATTAAAGAATTTCATCATTTTGTCCCGAGAGTTTTTTTGAGCATCTCGATATTTTCGCGCATGGTTTTGATGTAATAGTCTTTAGGGGCGCTTTCCGGCCCGCTGGCTACTGGGTCGAGCTTTGCGACCTTTATCCCGGTCTCCCTGGAGAGAGTCTCGGCAATCCTTGCAGGATACTGGGGCTCGGTGAATACCGCGCCCGGTTTTTTCTCCCTGACAACCCCTACGAGCTTCAGCATCTCGGCCGCCGAGGGTTCCTGCCCGGGATGAGATTGAATCGTCGCCACGATCTCCAATCCGGCATCCCTGGCGAAATAGTCGAATGCCCCATGCTGGGTGATGATCCTCGGGTTTGCCAGCGTGTCCTTCAATTTCTTCACCTCCCCGCTCAAAGCCACAAGCGACTCGGAGTATTTTGCCGCGTTTGCCTTGTAGATTTCCGCGCCTTCGGGATCAACCCCGGAAAGACCATCGGCAATGTTCATGACCACCAGGGCCAGCGTCTTTGGGCTGGCGAACAAGTGGGGGTTGAAGTGATGACGGTCGGCATCATGGTCGTCCTCTTCCTCATCGTCATGTCCATCTGCCTCGTCATGATGGTGGTGATGATGGCCTTCCTGCTCGATAAGGCCGGGGATTCCTTTGGAGGAGTCAACGACCTTGATCTTTGGGTTGGCCCTCTGCAGTGGCCTCCCGACGAACTCCTCCATGCCGAGCCCGTTGATTACCAGCACGTCGGCCTTCTGAATCTGCTGCATGTCCGCCGGGGTAAGAGAATAGTCGTGTGGGCAGCCGAGATTCGCGGGCAGCAGCAGCCCGACATCCACGCCCTTCCTGCCCTCGACGACATTCCGTGTAGCATGATATATCGGGAAAGTGGTGCAGAGCACCCTTGGAGCTTCCGCGACAGCCGACAAACACAGGGACAGCACACAATAACACACCATGAAAACATTTTTGCCAAGCATGACGTTCTCCTTAGCCGGTTATTCAAAAACCCGGATTCCGCGCCAGCAGGCGCATATCCCGGGACAAACGAATGAATCTAATGTTTTTTGTGGATTTATCAAGCTGAATCGGCTTGATTTTCGAACACCTGCAGATATGGTTATGGGTCGTCCCATTTTATCTTCATTGGAGAGCCGATGACAATCCTGCGTGCAGGCGTGTGTGGAGTTGTATTGCTGATCGCTGCCTATATCGTCGTAATGAATTGGGCTTGCGTCATCGCAAGCTGGCGAAACAGGCGGAAAGGGATTGACAAGCACCATTCAACTGTTCCCCTCATCACCCTAATCCTGGCCGGGCTAATGGCCTACCCCTTGTATCCCTTCGCCACCAAATGGTGGATATTACTCATCCCCGCAATGGACATCGGAAATTGGATGTTGATCATCGGCGTGCCATCAGTGATGATCGCCCAGAAACTGACGGGCAAGGGAAAAGAGTGACTCCATGATGGTGGATGGAGACTTGCCAAAGGTTTTTAAAGATTCCCCTTGACTTCCTGCAGAAAACCTCTCGAGTGCAGTCGGCTTATGGAAAACAAGGCTTGAATTCTTCCACATTTGTTCCATGTGCACGTGGGTCTGCACCTAGGATTTGTGTTTGGCTTCAGACTTGTCTGACTGCAATGCCCCCATATGTGGCGTGGCGGGGAGCGGGGAATGGATCACGACCAGTTTTTGCCATACTTTTCGTGCGAGCGCCGTGGTCAGGGACTCGACCTCGTTAACGGCGGATACGGCGACGGGGTCCTCGAAATCGCGGATGTAGAGGGCGGCCACCTTGCCGATCA
>JAFGFR010000144.1 GCA_016930955.1 Victivallales bacterium
CGAAGGAGTTCCCGCAACTATCGTCCCACCAGCATCTCGCCCAGAAATAATACGTCCCCGGCTCCGGTATCTCAACTTTGAACACAGCATGCCCCCCGACCTTGCTCCCTCCGCCCGCGCCCTGCTTCACCTGCAGATACTTCCCGCCGGATACCTCGGCCGCCTCGGGCTTGCCCTCAAGATCAATCACCTCGAAAGGCTTCACTACCTCCACAGCATCCTCGGCCTCAAAACATATCGTAGTGCCAAAGACACGAGAAGATGCCAGACAAAACATCGCAGCAACCAGTACGGCAGCAACTCGACAGACAGCCCGCCAAGACCATGAAAACCTTTCAAGCCATTTTGATTCAACTGCGCATTGCATTCTCATAACACCTAATCTACATTAAACGCCGACTTATTCAAACTGCTTATTCAGCAAGCCACGTCGGGGCCGGGACTGAGATGCTCGGAGAATGTACAGCATTGACCCCGAACGAGACAGATTCAAATTAAAGGACACGGTCATGCAAAAGTTGCCGGAAAGATCGGAGATCAGCGTCGAGGACACCTGGGACCTCTCAAAAGCCTACAAGTCGGAATCCCTTTGGGACTCGGACTTCTCCAAACTCGATTCCATGCTCGATAAGCTGATGAAGTTCAAGGACAAACTCTCGAAAGGGCCATCGACACTCGTGCTCGCATTCCAGGCCAAGGACGATATCGAGAGACTCATCGAGAAACTCCACGTCTATGCCCATCTTCTTTCCGACCAGGACATTTCGAACTCCCCGAACAGTGCAAGGCTCAACAAGATACTTGCGAAATCCGCAGAAATCTCCGGCGGCATCTCATGGTTCGAGCCGGAAATCCTCAGGTTGCCCAGAAAAACCCTCGTCGCATACTCAAAAAGCAAGAAACTCGCATTCTACAGACGCACCATCAACGAGCTGATCAGGTTCAAGCCCCACTCTCTGAGTGCACAGGAGGAGCGTATCCTCGCGCTCGCCTCGGACTCTCTGTCCACCCCGTACCAGGCATTCTCCGCCATCAACAATGCCGACATCCGTTTCCCTGAAGTCCCCGATGGCAGGGGAGGGGCGGTCAAACTCTCACACGCAACTTACTCGAAACTCATCGAGAACAAGAACCGCGAAATCCGCAGACAGGCATTCGATGCCATGTACGACACCTTCGCGGAATATAAGAACGTCCTCGCCACAACACTCGCCGGGACAGTCAAGACACATGTGATGGAAAGCAGGATACGGAAATTCGACTCCTGTCTCTCAGCCTCCCTGCACGGCGACAACATCCCCGTGAATATCTACGACAACCTTGTCACCACAGTCCGCGATGGCCTGCCGGCATTCTCCGAATACCTCGATCTCAGGAAACTCGTGCTGGAAATCGATGATCTCGACATGTTCGACCTCCACAACCCCCTCATCCCGAAATGCAGCAAAGATGTCCCTTGGGAAGAGGCGGTCAAAACTGTCGCCGACGCACTCGATATACTCGGCCCGGAATACCGGCGCACACTGCACAAGGCATTCAGCTCCAGATGGATTGACATCCCCGAGTCCAGAGGCAAGCGCTCCGGCGCATACTCCTCGGGATGCTACGACTCTCCACCCTATATCCTGATGAACTACAACTCCACCCTGAACGACGTGTTCACCCTCGCACATGAGATTGGACACTCGATGCACTCGTATTTCTCAAACAAGACACAGCCGTACCACTACGCAGCCTACAGCATATTCGTAGCCGAGGTGGCATCCACGACCAACGAGCTGATCCTGCACCGCCACCTCATGGAAAGCTCCACCGACCCGCAGTTCCACGCCTACCTTCTCAATCACCTGGCGAACACCATCAGGGGAACGCTTTTCAGGCAGACGATGTTCGCCGAGTACGAGCGGCTGATCCACGAGCAGACCGAACAAGGCGAGCCGCTCACTCCAGACTCACTCTCAGACACATACTGCAAAATCAATGCCGAATACCACAAGGCAATAGCAACGCCAAATTCGAAAATCATGTTCGAATGGGCCAGAATCCCGCATTTCTACTACAACTTCTACGTCTATAAATATGCCACAGGAATCTCCGCCGCCGCAGCGCTCTCGCAAGGCATCATCAAAAACGAAAAAAAGAAAATCGCCGCATACCTCGAATTCCTCAAGGCGGGCTCCACAAAAGACGCCCTCGACATCCTCGCCGATGCCGGAGTTGACCTCGCATCCCCGCAACCCGTCAAAGACACCATCACTCTCTTCAAATCAACCACCAGACAACTCAAAACACTGATGGCGGATTCAGCATCCTCTACGGTTTGTAACATGGACATCATAGAGTAGCCTCAGTTTTCATCTTCGGAGCCAATCTGGACACCGGTGGATAAACACAAGTATGAAGATGTTGAGGCGAGGGGTGAAAGACAAGGATATAGTTAGGGTTTTGATCTGCAGTTTTGCGGGCTTGAACGCTTCGATGGTTTGTATTTGTCTGAATCGGAGGCATGTTACTGTGTCTATATCAGGGATTGCGGTCGAGGGGAAGATGCGTTATTCGAGAACAATGATGAAGGTTGATCACCAAGAAGATGGATCTGACACCTGCCGGGCGGTTCACGCAGAGTTTTGACACTGGCTCATTGTTGATGCATATCTGTAAAGTTGCCCATGGCTCATGATACGAAAGCTTGCCCATGACGACCAAAGCATCAAGAATAGGTAGGCTTGACCGCGTATGGCTGGTCTTCCTTTTGCTTGCGGGGATGGCCTTGAGCGCATGCCTTGCCACGAGCGTCTTCGACGCGACAGTCTCCCTTTCCGGCATTTTGTGTGTCGGGCTTATCGCGATTGGTCGGCGCGAAGGGTATCTTGTCGGCCTCTACAACAGTCTCTCCTACTCAATTCTGGCCTACGGCAACGGACTCTACGGAGAAGTCTATCTCAACATTCTTTTCTTCGTCCCGACTGGTGTCGTCGGCTATGTGATGTGGTCTCGCCACACGGGGCGGGACAGGACTGTGGAGATGAGGCAGCTTGGCTGGCCGCAGCGGCTCATGGTCGCAACTGTCTGCGTTGCGTGTACAGTGGGGCTTGGATTCGTTTTGGGTCTGAATCCTCGCCAGAACACCCCTTTCATTGATGCCGCCACCAATGTGTTGTCCGTAGTGGCTACGTTCCTGATGATGTGGCGGTACAAGGAGCAGTGGCTGCTGTATATACTGCTCAACATTGTCACCATAGGCATGTGGTTTTTGCGCTTCAGAGCCGGTGGGGCGGCAGGCGACTTGATGATCACGATGTGGGTGCTGTTCCTCTTGAATTCTCTGTTTGGATATTGGCGTTGGCACGCGGGCGCGCGGAGAGCAAGATTGGCTGACGGCGCGAACTCTGAGGAGAGCACATGCGACGTGGTCTAACGCTGGGCAAGTTTGCCCCTTTCCATCGGGGGCACCAGATGCTTGTGGAGACCGCGCTGGGCGAGGTGGATGAACTCGTCGTCATGGTTTACGCCACGGACGTGATAGACGTGCCTCTTCAAGTTCGCGCCGGTTGGATACAAGAGCTGTACCCCACGATTCGGATCATCGAGGCATGGGACGGGCCAAGCGGATACGGTGATGCACCGGAGATATGTCGCGAGCAGGAGAACTACATTCTCAAGAAGCTCGACGGGCTGCGCATTACACATTTCTATTCAAGCGAGTTCTATGGCGGCCATGTCAGCCGGGCTCTTGGCGCGGTTGACCGCAGGGTTGACGATGCACGCACGGTTGTGCTGGTCAGCGGTACGGCTCTTCGTGGTGACTGCTTTGCAGGACGGCAATACCTCTCTCCCGTGGTGTATGCCGACCTGATCACGAAGGTCTGCTTCATGGGCGCACCCTCGACAGGCAAGTCAACTCTTGCCCGGACCATGGCAGAACAGCACAATACGGTGTGGATGCCGGAGTACGGTGCGGAGTACTGGCTTGAGCACCATATTGACCGGCGAATCACTCTGGATCAGTTTGAGGAGATTGCACCAGAGCACAACAGCAGGGAGGATGCGCTGACTCTGCAGTCCCGCAAGTACCTGTTTTGCGACACCAACCCGATCACAACGTATGTCTTTGCGAAGGACTACCATGGCAAGGTTGGTCCTGTCCTGACACGACTGGCGGTGGAGGCGGAGAAACGTTACGACTTGTTCTTCCTTTGCGGCACAGATATTCCCTACGCGGACACATGGGATCGTAGTGGAGATCAGAAGAGGAAATGGTTCCAGGACCAGATCATAGGCGATCTTGGTGAAAGGCAGGTTCCGTTTTTCATGGTGTGCGGAACGCTGGAGGAACGCGTCTCGCAGGTGAACAACATCCTGCGGCAGCACCGTAAGTTCGGCAACGTGCTGGATATCCGGAGGGGTTGATTTTAGCCTGGACACCGGTGGGGGAGGGGAGGAGAATGCCGAATTGATCAGGATGCGCAGTGTTCTTCTCAAAGTTGACCAGAGGAGCTCGATCGAGATATGTGGAATCTCCGTTCATGCGCTGAGCGATATGGAATCCGGGAACACCGACACCTGAAACCTTCTTGCTCTGGTGTGCCAGTGAATAAAAACTCGCCAGACGTTTTATTTCCCTATTCGATTGCCGCCTGAGCCATGGCTTCCAGGTTGCACGGCGGGACATTTGGGAGCAGCGCTTCATGACTGGGGCTCACGATAATGCGCGGGCCCAGCAACGCCTTGATTCTTCGAACATCTTCTTTCACATCATCCGGTGTGCCGTGAACAAGCAAATGCTGAGTATCTATCCCCCCCATGAACGCGATGCGGCCCCCGAAATCCCGTGCGAGTGTAGCTGCATCCATGTTGGCGGCCAAGGCCTGCAATGGATGCAGGCAGTCCACTTCGGCATCAATAAGGCGGTCAATCACTTTGTGGATGGCGCCGCAGGAATGCAGCAGTGCCTGATATCCGTGGGCATGCGCTTGCTTGGTGAAGCGTCTGAACCACGGCATGATGAACTGATCGAATTGGGTCGGGCCGCAGATCAGATCCAGTTGTGTCCCGAAATCATTCCCGAAGAAGAAACCGTCAACTTCCGCTCCTGCAACAGCGAAAAAACGTTCGTTGGCCTCGTAATAGAACCCGCATACCCGATCCGTCACAGCCTGCACCACCTCGGGATGGGTATACATTTTGACCATGTAGTTCTCCATCCCAAACAAATCCATGACATTGTGGTAGAAACAGGTCCAGAATCCACTGGCTCGATAGACATTTCCGGCGGCGCGCAGTGAGGCCAAACACAGGTCGAAGGACAGATAGTCGGGGTTTGGCCAAGGAAAGGATTCGAGCTCCCGCGCATCCTCGCAATTGGCGAGGGGGCCCGGCTGACCGTGCTGCTCCTTCTTCAATCCTGCATCAAACATGCCATATCCGTTCGGGTCGCGGTAGGCATCGGGGAAGAACTGTGGACATATCCAACGAAAATCATCACCCAATCTCAGCCTTAATTCCTCCTCGGTCGTTGTCCCGAAATAAGCATGAAGCCCTCCCCAGCTGTCGCCATGGGGATTGCCAAGCCACAAGCCACAGCGATCTGCAGGTTCCCCTGCGATGATCGCTCGAATCCGTTCTCTGCTGTTCATACACACGCCTCTTTTTATTTTTGAAACTGGCTCTGAGCCAAGCTTTTCCCGTTTTTCGGTGTCGTCCCGAATCTCGTGAGGGGACTGGCTGTATGACAAAAGTGCATCTTCCGACTATATTTGACCACAGCTGAATATCAACACCCAAAAAATGCAGACGTGGGGCGAGATTAGCATGGATTTGTCGTTTTGTCAACTTGAAGGAGTATCTATTTTGACGATTTATCGCTTGGCGGTCTCCGGACTTGCTCTTGCCGGGAAGCTGCCGGTATCCTTCCTCGATGAAGTTAAATTGGCACAATTTCGCCGTTTCTCGGGCGGCATCCGAATCGGGATCGATTTCGATAGAGAAGCCGATTTCGATTTGGATTGTTTTCACCATCAGCCTTGTTCCGTGGGTGGTGCGAACATTTCTTTCATGAGCTGCCTGGCGTTTGCCGCGCATGCGTTTGCGGCGTGGTTCATGCGTATTTTTGTTGTTTGCTCATTGGCTTTGTCTGCAGGCTGTGTCGGAGAGAGCGTGAGCAAATTGCAAGGCGTGTTACCATCGAGCCCTGATTCGGACGCGTCCTCGGAGACCGCCGGACGGTCAACAATTTCGGATGCCGGCGTATGCCGAGCTTCCCCGACCGCGCAGCAGGCTGCTGTCCCACCGCCGTCAATGATTTCCGGCCAATGGCAGGGGGGTCAGCCCGGCCCTCCGCCGTCCGCGCCATGCGTCGCTTTTCGAGTGGATTCGTCCGCAGGCAGGCAAAGCGGGAAGCCGGGTCACCGTCCTCTGATCACGGCTATGGCGGTGTTTGCCATGACTTTGATGTCGCGGGCAAGTGAGATATTGTTGATGTATTGTTCGTAGATGTCGAGTTTTTTTGGGAGCAGGGTTTTTCTGTAGTAGTTCTCAGGCTCGGCGGCCTTTGCCAGCAGCTCCTCCTCGTTTCTGAACTTGACAGATGCCGGGTCGGTTATCCCGGGTTTGACTGAGAGAATTTTTTGCCATCTTTCGGGGTATAGTTCGACGAATGTCCTGACCTCTGGCCGGGGGCCGACGAGCGACATGTCGCCGGCGAGCACGTTGAACAACTGCGGGAGCTCGTCAATCTTGGTCCTGCGCAGGATTTTACCGACAGGCGTAATTCGTGAGGCCGACCCCGGGTGGAAATCCTTGCCGTCGTTTTCCGGGGCGAGTTTCATGGTCCTGAACTTGAGGATATTGAAGTATCTGCCGTCTTTGCCTGCACGGCTCTGACGGAACAGGACGGGTCCTCTGGAGCTCAGCTTGACCAGCAGCGCGGTGAACAGCATCAGTGGTGCGAACAGCAGCGCCAGTGTCAGGGCGGCGACAAAATCCAAGGCTGTCTTTATACATGATCTGTACATCCAAGCTCCTTGATCCAATATCTAAACCACCCGTGGCCGCGCGGTCTGACACCCAAAGGGTTGGGGAGGCACAGCACGCGCCACGGGGAAATGGCGGGCACAGACAGTTGATGGTATGCGGCAGCCATTTCGCCGCACCGTCTGCCGCGCCTGCGTCCCCGACGCGCCTCACGCGGAGTTTTGAAGCTGGCTCCCTTGCTAAAAATATTATGTTCCTCCTTCGAGTCAACTTTGCAGCATTTCTTTTCTTTTCGCATGTTGCAACCGGCGGCATAACCGCATAGATTTAAGGGTGCCATGTGGCATCCCGTGATTTAAATATGTTGCTGGAAGCGTCAAATGCAAACTCAGTTCGACACAATCATATGCAGATACAGCGAGATTGCGCTGAAGGGCAGGAACCGTTCGGATTTCGAGTCGAGGTTGGTGGACAACATCGCGTGCCTGCTTGATGTTGTCCCCGGTCTGGAGATCTCGCGCACGAGGGGGAGAGTGATCATCGGCAGGAAGACACCACGGCCTTTTGATGGCCAGGAGATCTGTGAGATCAAAAACGGCCTCTCGCGCGCCTTCGGGCTGGCATCCTTCTCGTTCGCAGTGACCGCCAAAGCGGAAATCGAGGATATCTTGCGGGCAGTGAGGCTCTGCTCGCATGAGCCCTTCGTTTCCTCGCTGGAGGGCGAAGGAAAGGTGAGTTTCCGTGTCAGGACGCGGAGGGCTGACAAAGGCTTCCCGATGAAGTCCAAGGAAGTGGAGATCGCAATTGCCAAGCTTGTCGGGGCGCTTTACGACCCTGACGGAAGACTTGTCGTGGACCTCGATAACGCCGACATCACCATTGGCTGTGAAATTCGCAAGAAGGCGGCATACGTCTTTCTCGACTCCATTCCCGGCCCCGGTGGGCTGCCCGTGGGATGCAGCTCTCCAGTCCTGGCCTTGATCTCCGGCGGGATAGACTCGCCGGTGGCGTGTCGTCTGATGATGAAGAGGGGCTGCCATGTTGACTACATGGCTTTTCACAGTGCGCCCTACACGCCTCCGGAGACGGTCGGCAAGGTCGAGAGACTTATCGAGGTGCTTGACCGCTGCCAGCATCCCGGGAGGCTGTTCGTGTGCAACCTTGCGCCGATCCAGAAGGTTGTTCGAGACTCCTGCTCCGAACGCTTCAGGACTGTTCTCTTCAGGAGGATAATGTTCAGGATCGCGGGCGCGATTGCAAAAAGAAACTCCAACGGAGCTCTTGTCACGGGTGAATCAGTGGGGCAGGTCGCCAGCCAGACGATATCCAACATGGCATGCATAGATGCTGCAGCCGGGATGTTGGTCCTGCGTCCGCTTTGCGGAATGGACAAGGAGGAGGTGATAAAAATCGCACGCGCTGCAGGGACTTTCGACATCTCTGCCGAGCAGGTCCCCGACAGCTGCACAGTTTTCGCCCCTAGTTCGCCTGCGACCTCGGCCCCGACGGACAGGATACTCAAGGAGGAAAGCAGAATCAATATCGCCGATCTTTTCGATAAAGCCGTCTCGGAGGCATGGGAAAACAGCCGGATGATCTAAAAACCACCCGAAACCCCGCATGTGAAATGGCAGGTCGCGCGGCCACGGATAGTTTTGAAATTGGCTCAATATGTGCAAGCGGTGAGATATGAATGATATGACAAAGCTTAAGAAGATGCTCTCCGAGCAGAAATTCGGTATTCTCGCCACGTTAGGCGCTGAGGGTCCGTACCAGAATATTGTCGCCTTTGCCGCTGGCAGGAACCTGAAACATGTCGTTTTCGCCACACCCAGGGAGACCAATAAATACAAGAACCTGACGGCGAACGGGAGCGTCTCTCTTTTTGTCGACGACAGGAGCAACAGCGAGAGAGACCTCGGCGAGGCCACTGGAATATGCGCAATTGGCGAGGCCACGGAGATCGAGGGGGAAAAATTGAAGGCGGCGCTGGATCTGTACTCGGCAAAACATCCAGCCCTCAAGGACTTCGCCGAATCTCCCGCCACGGCCATGTTCTCGCTCAGGGCCGCCAAGTATCTCATGGTCACCAGATTCCAGAACGTGTTGGAGATAAGGCCTTGAACCTAAATAAAGCGGTTGCTGCAGTGTGCCGTGGATCCATTCTTATTTTGAGTGGCATCTGCCCACGCTGGATTTTTTTGGCTTGGGATTTACTGTCTGAACCATTTGGGAATTCCGCGCGAGCGTAGTCTGGCGACGGTTTTGCTGCGGATTTCGCGGATTTTGTCGTCTGTGTTTGCGAGTTCCGGGTCTCTGTACGGGAGGCCGGCGGAGGACTTGAGGATGATGTCCATGGTTTTTTCAGGTACTGGTTGTTTGATTGATTTTTTTGAGGGCGAGGCGAGTGTTCCCGGGGATTTTCTCCCGAATGACGGGGAGGTGCCGATGTTTAGTCTTGCGCGGACCATTGCACCCCTGACGGGGAATGCTGCGGAGTATGTCGCGATGATGGCGTAGCGTGTGATCTTTTGAGATAGGAGTTTAATGAAGTCGTAGGTC